>JAPKCN010000212.1 GCA_028822945.1 Porticoccaceae bacterium
CAAAGACAATCGCTTGAAGCCCTCAACTTTGATCTGCTGACAATCGCGACGGCGACTGGCGATGTAGACGAATCGCTCGTTATTGTCGGTATTGATGACCAATCCTTTGCTAATTTAGATGCCCAGTGGCCATGGCCGCGAGGTGTGCACGCGCATTTATTGAACCAAATTAAACGGCAAAACCCCCGCTCTGTAGTTTTTGATATTTTATTTTCAGAGCCTTCTGAGGCCTCAGAGGATGAACTTTTGGCTGCTGCTATTAACGGTCAAATTCCGATAGTGATGGCGTCTGAGCGAGCGATACAGGAGACTGCTTACGCACAAGTTGTAACTGATGTGCTGCCAATAAAGCCCTTTATGGCTGCGGGCGTGTTGGCGGGTGACGTTGGTATTCGCAATGATGTCGATCAGGTCGTGCGGTTGCTGCCAAGCCGTCTGAGTGCTCTGTGGCGGCGAGCATTAGAGCTTTCGCCAACGCCGATAGAGGACGCGATTGATAGTGAATTTACCGATGGAGTCGTTGAATACATTAATTTTGCTGGGCCGCGCGGCAGCGTCCCAACAATCAGCTATTATCAGGCCCTATTTGCCGACGAATTTTTACCGGCAGACTTTTTTAAGGACAAGATTGTTCTCGTCGGTTTTACCATGCTTACATCGCCGACGGCGAAAACTAAAGGCGACAACCACGCAACCCCATTTACGCGAATGTCGGGCAGCTACACACCCGGAGTTGAAATACACGCCAACGCTATTAACACCCATCTGCAAGGCAAGGTCGTTAAACGCATCGATTCGCGCTATGAAATGGTAGCCTCGGTAGTCGCCTTGCTGCTCGCATTACTGATTTTTGGACAGTATGGTGTTGTGATGGGCGGTGGCTTACTGCTAGTGTTGGCTGGGTTACTGGTGCTGGTAAGTTATCTAGTGTTTACCACACAGTTCGTGTTTGCCCCTGTTGTAGGGACAATTAGCCTTATATTCGGCGGGTATTTTGTTTTGACTGTGCTGCACTATCTCCGTGAACAAAAGCAGTCGCGTGAAATACGTCAGGCATTCGCTCACTACGTCCCAGCTAACGTAGTCGGTCAGTTAGTTGAGAACCCATCACAGATAAAGCTCGGTGGCGATCGTAAAAAAATTACTGTGATGTTTACAGATCTTGCAGGTTTTACGAGTTTGTCAGAGAAAACCGAGGCGCAAGAACTGTCGACTATATTGAATGACCATCTCAATAGGATGACAAAAATTATTTTAAAAAATGGGGGTACTGTCGATAAGTTTATTGGTGATGCAATTATGGCCTTTTGGGGTGCGCCGATTGCCGAGCCCGATCAAGCCAATAAAGCTGTTATTTGCGCCATTGAAATGCAACAAGAAATGCAATCTTTTCGCGCCGAGTATCAACAGCAAGGTAAGCCCGCATTATTTATGCGAGTTGGGCTAAATACCTGCGAAGCAATCGTTGGCAATATGGGTGGCGAGGATCGTTTTGACTACACGGCTATTGGCGATGGGGTTAACTTGGCTGCGCGCTTGGAGGGAACCAACAAAGCCTATGGTACCGAACTCTTGATCAGTCAATTCACCCGCGATGAAGCAAGCGTTGACCGGGAGTTTTGTTGGCTGGACGAAATACGTGTCAAGGGTAAAAAGCAATCGATCAAGGTCTATACGGTTGTGCTAGACCCTTCTGCCCAGTTGCGTTGTCAGGACTTTATGGCCGACTACAGTAACCAACGTTGGGAGCAAGCTATGCTGCAGTTAGATCGCATTGCGGATATTCCCGAGCTCAAAAAATATGCTGCGGTTATGGTAGCCCGGGTAAAACGCTTGAGTACGACTGTCGACGATACCTGGGATGGAGTGACCGACCTTGAAAAACTATGACAAACCAAATAGCTTTGCGATTTTGTTCTTGGCCTGCTGCGCACTACTTGCCCATGCGTCGAGCGCATCGGTTAATCAACAGAGTATCTTGGTATCCTTTAAAGGGCAGGTCGAGTATCGCCCCACACCTACCAGCGAGTGGCAGAGAGCTCAAACCGGCGAGACGCTGGCCATCGGTGCTCAGCTAAAAACTCAAGCGGTTAGTAGTGCAAATATATTGTTCCCCGACGGAACGCAAATAAAGCTTGCTGAGAGCTCAGAGTTAACCATCAGAGCTGCCAAGACAAACGACACAAAAAAATTGAGTTCGGCAGATCTGTTGCTATCCCGCGGTAAACTGTGGGGTCGCGCAAAGGACCTCTCGGGTCAATTGTCGGTATCTACGCCCACCGCGACCGCAGCTGTGCGCGGTACCGAATGGGAAGTCGATGCGACTACACCCGGCGTAGGCACCGTCACAGTTTTAAGTGGCCAAGTGGAGCTGTCAAATGCTGAGGGCAGCGTTTTATTAAATAAAAATATGCTTGGCACCGCAAAAGTCAATCAGAAGCCCACTACCAGCAGAATAAATAATGCGCGCGACCGGGTGCAGTGGGTGAGTCACTATCGTCCGTTGCCCGCATTGTATTTTGATATATCGATAAATACGCCGGCAAGTGATGGAGAGGCGGATGTCATTGACCAGCAAATTTGTGAAGATGCCGTTGGAGTAACAGAGCTGAACATGGCCGCCAACGACCAGCTTTCACTTGAGACTCTAAAGTCATGCGCGCTGCACGCGATGACTAAAAACAAGGTTAAAATCGCTTTTGACCTATTGCAAGCGCACAAAAACCTTGCCGAGTCATGGCTAGGCCTGCAAATAAAGGCGGACCTTGCCGCTCTGTCTGGGGACTACGAAAAAGCTCAAAACATCTTCGACAGCACAAGAGACGAGAGAAATATTAACACGGCTATAGATGCCCAACGCGCGGCAATAGATCTGCACTTTGGGCACTTACACAAAGTTACAGCGTATCTCAATAGCGCTGAATTTAAGTCCTCAAAGAGTCCACAAAAATATTTAGTCGCCGGCGATTATTTTTTTCTGGAGGGCGAATTTTTTAATTCTGAAGCGGCCTTCCATGCAGCACTGGATATCGATATGACTAAAATCGAAGCGCTCATTCGGCTGGCAAAACTTAATCGCGAATATGGCAATGCGCTCAAAAGCCAAGCATTGCTAAATGTCGCTTTAGAATTGGAACCTGAGAACTATCTAGCCAAATCACAAAACGCAGAATTACAACTGACTAACGCTAACTATGGTGCGGCAATAAGCGCGTTTCAATCGATTTTACTCGATAGCCCAGATGACCTGCTTGCACTGAATGCCTTAGCCGAAGCTTATTTGGCTGAAAACCGGCTTGAAGAGGCCCTTAAAAGTACGCAAAAAGCCGGCTTGGTAGAACCGGCGTCTGCTCTATCCAACGATTTGAGGTAGGGTATTCGTTTGAGTGCGGCCTTAGAAAAATCCAT
>JAPKCN010000213.1 GCA_028822945.1 Porticoccaceae bacterium
GATGTACAGCAGTTGAACCGTCTGGCATGTGGCTTCCAGTTTACGCAAAATGCCGGTGAGGCCGAGAGTCGTGGTTTTGAAGTTGAAATCATCGCGATGCCTACCGACGGACTTACTATCAGTGCTGCTGTGGGTTATACAGACGCTGAAATTACCGATGCAGGCGGTGTTGCTGGTGTTACTAATGGAGATGATGTGCAGGGCGTAGCCGACTGGACCGGCACCATGAGTGCCCAGTATGTTTGGCCTGCCTTTGGCCAGTGGAACGGTATTGTGAGAGTTGATGGCAATTATTATGGCGACAGTTACAGTGCCAACAATGAGTCGTCATATGCATCACAAAGGCTGCGACCATCCTGGAATGCGGTTAATGTCCGCGCCGGTGTCACCGACGAGAACTGGGATATTATGGTCTACGTCGATAATGCCACTGACGAACGAGCCAATCTGGCAGATAGTCGGTCAATCGCTGCAGAGACACCTGGACGGGCGCGTTTGGTCACCAATCGCCCACGCACGATTGGTATGGATTTGCGTTACAGGTTTTAACCGAGCCGGTGGGTTAAAAAAGCCGGTTCTGCCGGCTTTTTTATTGCCCGAGCGATCACAGTTGATCTAAGAATGCTTGCTGACTCAGCGTCAGAATATAGGCTTGAATGCCCTCGACTTGCGAGATGCTGAGATCGTTGGAGAAATTAGGCATACCGTTTTCCTCGAGAATGCCATCGATGACTATGTCTTTAAAGATTGTATGCTTTTCGTGTGACAGACGTCTCAAATCGGGTAGCATCGGTAGGCTGCCATACATACCATGGCAGGAGCCACATTGCATTACGTAGTCTTTTCGTCCCTGTTCAATCATCTTTGCACTGGCCTGGGTTACTGGCGGCTTTGGGAATGCGCCTCGTGCTGCAACACGGGTCGGCAATGAGACTTTTTGGCCGTCGAGTTTAAAGCTCATGATGCGCCCAGCATTGGTATAACTTAATAGGGCTTCGTTGCCTTTTAGCGTATTAAAAGCGGGTCCACCCCAACCCGCCATGATGGCGATAAACTGTTCTCCATCGATCGCATAGGTAATCGGCGGTGCGATCATTCCGGTACCAACAAAAATATCGAGCAGTACTTCGCCAGTGCGATCGTTTAAGGCGTAGAGGTTTCCAAGTGCAGAGCCGTGAATGACCAAACCACCGGCGGTTGACAGAACCCCACTATTCCACATGTTAGGTAATTCCATTTGCCATGCCAGTTTTTGCTCAACGGGGTCCCACGCCTTTAGATAACCCGCGGTTTTAGGGATGACTTGATTGCCGATGAGAGACTCAATATCATCTGTGCCCCATTCAAACCATCGGTCACCTGCATTATTATGAACCCAACCTGCTTCGCGGGCTGGAACATAAACTAGACCAGTATTCTTGCTGTAAGACATAGGGTGCCAATTGTGGCCCCCTGCGGCCGATGGGAATACATATTTTTCCTGATCGCGATAGTCCGCAAACTCTGTCATTACCGGCCTGCCACTTTTTTTATCAACGGACTCGGCCCAGTTGGCGAAGACATATTTTTCTGCAGAGATTAGTTCGCCTGTTTTGCGGTCTAAAACATAGAAGAAACCATTTTTCGGCGCCTGCATTAATACCTGCCGGACATAACCCGCGATTTTTAGGTCGGCTAGTATCATATGTTGGGTCGCGGTGTAGTCCCATGAGTCTCCCGGCGTCGTTTGGTAGTGCCACACCAACTCGCCGGTATCCGGACGCAGCGCCAAGATCGATGCTAAATACAGATTGTCGCCACCGCTGGGGCTCCGTTGGTGTTGCGCCCAGGGACCGCCATTGCCAGTCCCTACATAGAGTAAGTCCAGTGCCGGATCATAGGCAATTGAATCCCACGCTGTGCCACCCAAGCCCGGGAAGGTACTGTTTATGTCCCAGGTCTTTGCCGCGATGGCTAACTCGGGGTGCTCAAAAGGACCTTTAGCGCTGCCTGGGACAGTATAAAACCGCCATGCTAAATCGCCACTGTTGGCATCATAGGCATTGATGTAACCCCGTACCGCATACTCGGCACCACCGTTGCCAATAATTACTTTTCCTTTGATAACCCTGGGTGCGCCAGTGATCGAGTAGGCTTGCTGTCGGTCAATAAGAGTGTCAACCCGCCATAGTACCTCTCCTGCTTGGGCATCTAGCGCAATTAGGTAGCCATCTAATGTACCCACATAGACCTTACCTTGCCACACGGCAACGCCTCGATTGACGACGTCGCAACACAATTTTTTGGCCCATGCTCGTTCGACTTTAGGATCGTATTGCCAGAGGACCGCGCCGGTTTTCGCATTCAATGCCATTACTCTCGACCAGGTGCTGGTCGTATACATCACCCCATCGACTACGATCGGCGTTGCCTCTAATCCACGCATAGAGTGTGCCGGAGTTTCCCAAGCGAGGCCAAGACGGTCAATGTTTGACTGGCTGATATGCTCCAGCGGCGAAAAACGTTGCTCGCCATAATCACGACCATGCGCTAGCCAATTCTCTGGCTCGGAGTCAGTTTCGATCACTCTCTGGGCATTTACATAGCCTGAGCCGGTATTACTTTTATCTGCGACAATATTGGGTTCTGGTTTGACTAATTTGTTGTTACATGCAGTCAAACCGCATAACAAAAGGACGCATAAACCGAGACGCGCGTTGTTCATTGTGTTTTCTCCAACAATATCAATGAAGTATTATTTAAACGTAAACTATTATCACTTTCGCGAGGGTCAGATCATTATTAAGTGACCATACCAACTGCGATTGGACTTAATGTTAAACGTCTCTACTTTCTGCGTTGCAAACCTATAGAACATAACGCGCAATACGTAAAAAGATAATAAAAGTAACCCCTTCGATTAGATATACAGCAAGTTTATAAATTACTCAGGAGGCGTCAATGGCGTCAATAACGATGCAATAGCTTTTGCTATCGCTAGCAATTCGCGATCTTGGTCGTGTTTGCCGTCCAGTGATACGGCTATCGGTAAGTTGTCTTGATTCATGCTCAAGGGAATAACAACGCCTGGTTGGCCAGCCAGGGCACCAGGTCCAGAATTTTGATCATTGAGATAAATAGACTCCATTACACCGTCTACCAATATGTGCTGAGGGTTGTCAGGTTTAGCCGCTGGCGCAACTGTGGCAGTAGCCGGGAAGATCATAGCTGAGACTTTGTGCGCGCTAAAATATTCTCGGTAATGTTGTTGCAATTGCGGACGCAACTCGTTCACCGCACGCAGATAGTCGATCTTGGAGATTTGATTGGCGGCACTCGGTACCACTAAGTCATCCCAAATAGCTTTGACATCCCAGCCGAAATTAGCATGCAGAGTTTCAATTGACGTGCCGCCTCCCCATTTTTTG
>JAPKCN010000214.1 GCA_028822945.1 Porticoccaceae bacterium
GGTAGTTCTTTGAAGATATGCTTGATTGCAGAGGGCTGCGCAGACTTATATCCGCGTCTTGCACTTACCAGTGAGTGGGATACTGCTGCGGCTCAGGCGATTCTAGAGGCTGCTGGGGGTGCGGTTATTGACTTAGACTTTAAAGTCTTAAATTATAATACCAAAGCGGATCTACTCAACCCATTTTTTTATGCGATTGGTGATATGCAGTTTGACTGGCCCGCACTGATCAGCTAATTTCGCAGTCGTGTTATAGGCGGCTCAAAGTAAATCGTCGGGCAGCGGGTTTTGGTCATCTTTGGGCAGTAGCGAGAGATTTTCGCGCAACTCGGGTACATTTTCGTTTTTGAAATACTCGAAGATACCCTCGCTTTCAGGGCCAATACGCTCACCCGTTTTGGCGTCTATTTTAACCCGCACAATTTCGCTGGGTTGTGGGCGGTCTATCTGCGGTCTATCGGTCAGGGCGGCGGCCATAAACTCCATCCAGATGGGCAGCGCTGCCGAGCCGCCGTACTCATTGCGTCCAATGATTGAGTTGTCGTCAAACCCGACCCATGCAGTGACAGCTAAGTCAGGTGAATATCCGGAAAACCAAGCGTCTCGCGGGCCATTTGTCGTTCCAGTTTTACCGCCCAGATCGCTGCGTTGGAGGGCTTTTGCCTTGACGCCAGTACCCCTTAAAATAACATCTTTAAGGATCGAGTCGATCAGGAAGGCAGTTCTCTGGTCGAGGACTCTAGAGGCGGGTTTAAGTGCCCTCGGGGGATTATTTTGTAGGGCTAATTTAATAGTTTGCTGGCTCTTTCGCTCGCTCGCGGACAACTCTTCGCGGCTCAATTGAGCAAATAGATCCTGCAATTCGAGATCGAGGTTTTCGGATTCCTCGGGAGACGTCAAGTTGGTCCCGGTAATAGTGCATTCGTCGCAGAGAGAATCTGGCTCGGCTTGGTAGACGATATTGCCTTTGCGATCAATAATTTTATCGAGGATATAGGGGTTTACCCGATAGCCACCATTGGCAAAAACCGCGTATCCAGAGGCGATTTGGAGTGGAGTCAATGCATGGCTGCCCAGCGCAAGCGACAGGTCGAGGGGCATTTCGCCGGTATCAAATCCAAAATCTTGGAGGCCCTCGAGGGCTCGATCAATACCTAGTCGCCGTAATAATCTAATCGATACCAGATTGCGCGAGCGGTAAAGGCCTACCCGTAACCTCGTGGGGCCATAGAATTTACCGCCGTCATTTTCGGGTCGCCAGGTGTCCTCTAGCTTGGTGTCATTGAAGACCACGGGTGCGTCGTTGAATAACGTTGCAGCGGTAAAGCCGCTGCGCAGGGCGATGGCATATAAAAAAGGTTTGAAATTAGAGCCCGGTTGACGAGTGGCCTGCGTCACGCGATTAAAGTTACTCTGGGCGTAATCAAAGCCCCCTACGAGTGCCCGGATGGCGCCATCCTGAGGCGATAGAGCAACCATTGCAGCCTGCGCTTCGGGGAGTTGTGCGAGTTGCAAACGACTATTAGTGGTCCGCATCACGCGAATTAAGTCACCACTTGTTAGGAGTGTCTGGACTGACATTATAGGGGCCGACAGCGCATTTACAGTTTTATATATCCGCATGCCTTTTAGGCCGTCACTCCACTCCAGCGTGTGCAAACGATCGTCGCGATCGACGAGGATCGCATAGTCGTCTTCTACCTCGGCAACGATCATCGGTTGCAGACCCGCATAAGTCGGTGTTTTTTTCAGTACCTCTAACCATTTCGCCGGGTCGACCGACGACCGCTCAGCGCCTCGATAGCCGTGCCGCTTATCGTAGGTCAATATTCCCGACTGAAGCGCTTTAACCGCCTGTCGTTGCATCTGTGAATCAATCGATGTGATTACTGTGTAGCCTTTGGTATAGGCTTTTAAACCAAACTTTTTGATGACTTCCTGACGCACTAACTCGGCCGCATAGGCTGCATCTAACTGGGATATTGAACCGTGATAAGACGCAGAATCCGGTTGGCTAATCGCATTTTGATATTCTAATTGATCAATGTTTCCCAGCGCCAGCATCCTACCTAAAATCCAATCGCGTCTCAGCATCGCGCGCTCTGAATTGGCCAATGGATTAAATTTTGACGGCGCTTTAGGGAGCCCAGCGATCATCGCGGTCTCGGCCAGACTTAGCTGTTCGAGACCCTTTCCATAATACACTTGAGCGGCGGCACCGACTCCATAGGCTCGATTACCCATATAAATTTTATTCGCATAGAGTGACAGTATCTCTTGTTTTGATAGTTCATCCTCGATTTTAAGCGCCAGAAGTATCTCATTGAACTTGCGGGTAAACTCTTGTCTTTTAGTGAGAAAAAAGTTGCGTGCTACCTGCATTGTGATGGTACTGCCGCCGCTGCGTATTGAACCGGTTCGCACCAGTTCTAATGCGGCTCTTGCGAGGCCCGAAATAGCGATGCCGCCATGTTCAAAAAAACTTGCGTCCTCAGCTGCCAAAAACGCGTCGACCATAGCATCGGGAATTTGTTCGAAGGATACCGGGTTACGTTTTTTCTCACCAAATTCTGCGATGACTTTAAGGTCTTGCGAATAGACGCGCAGCGGTATTTGTAATTCTATCTCTCTTAATTCTTCAACAGAAGGCAGTTTTGGGCTGAGGTACAAATATAAACACGACATAACTACCAGAGCTCCGCCGCCCATTAATAGGGTCGAGAAAATTGTGAAAACCCAAAATTTCCGGTATTTTTTAAACATCGTAGTTGCGAATCCAAAAGCCTAAGTGTTTTATTATAGATGGTTGAGAATACGAAGTGCATCATTTGCACGACAATCCTTGTTTGTTATGGTTGACTGGCAATTGTCACTCTCCGATCGAGAGGTTTTTAGTTATGAATTTGACCGGTACTGAGAACGGTTTATTGCTAGGCATTGATATTTCAGCGTCGTCGATCATATTGGTTGAATTGACGCCATTTGAAGTAGGTTATTCGCTGTAAACACATTGTCGCCTGTCGCTACCTGCCGGCATCATTTTGCGAGATAAGGGCGCGTCAGTTTCGGTAATTGCTCATTTTCTCGCTGAGGCGTATAAAATTTCCGGATCGAGTTGTTGCCGCCCAGTTTCGGCACTCAGACAAGGATTTTTCGCCAAGAAACTTGAATTTCCACGTGAGTTTAGCAGCAAGAATTTGCAAGCGGCGATAGAAATCGAGGTTGCAAAAACCTTTTCATTCTCAATTCAGCAAGCGTTGTGCGATTATAGTAAGAGTATATCGACCGATCCGCAGATGCAGATACTCTTGGTGGGTTGCCACAGAAATAGTTTGTGACCTCTGCAAAGGCCTTTGTAAGGCGCGAAAATTCGTCTTTTAGCTGTCGAGATCGAGGAT
>JAPKCN010000215.1 GCA_028822945.1 Porticoccaceae bacterium
AACCACTGGAGTCTCATTTGAGCGACCCATTCCAATTCGTTGACGGGCAGCGAGGCATTTTTCGTTGAGCGTATTGGAGCAACATACCCGATGACCGCCCTGAGTATTAATTTAAACAAAATTGCCCTGTTGAGAAATTCTCGACCGGGAGACTACCCATGCGTGATAGCCCATGCACAACTCTGTATAGAACATGGTGTCCAGGGAATCACTGTCCATCCACGCCCCGATCAACGGCATATCAGACCAGACGATGTTCGCCGATTGGGCGATTTACTTCGGCCCTTGCGAGACGTCGAGTTAAATGTCGAAGGAAATCCATTTGCGCCGGCTATCAGTGGTTATCCCGGGTTACTTGCGCTAGTCGAGCAGAGCACGCCCGAGCAGTGCACCTTAGTACCGGATAGCGATAGTCAATTAACCTCAGATCACGGCTTTGACCTGAGGTCAGATAATCGCAGACTCACCGCAGTCATCTCACAACTAAAAGCGATGGGCGTGCGCGTAAGCTTGTTTATGGATCCGGATCCAGAGCAGATTGAACGCGCCGCAGAACTCGGCGCCGATCGGATAGAATTATATACTGGACCTTACGCGCAGGCCTGGGGTAGCAGTCATTTACAAGGTGTTTTTCAACAGCACGTAACGGCTGCTAAACGGGCCGTCTCCCTTGGACTCGGAGTCAATGCCGGTCATGACCTGAATTTAGACAATCTCGCACAGTATGCAACTATAAATCAACTTCTAGAGGTTTCTATTGGGCATGCATTTACCGTCGACGCTCTACAACTGGGCATGTCGAGTGCAGTGCATGCTTACCTCAACGCGCTGGGTCGGGGTTAGATAACTATGTCGACATCGCCTATACTCTCCTGCATTGGGGCTGGTCGCTTGGGCAGTACACTGTGTAAACTTTTGGCGCAACATTTGAGCATTGGGCAGGTACTCAATCGCAGTCAAGCATCCTCTGATCAGGCCGCAGAGTTTATCGGCGCTGGCACAGCCATTAACAATAGCGATCAGCTACAAACTGCTGATATTTGGTTGCTGGCAACACCAGATGACGCTATCGAGTCAAATTTTAAAATTTTACAAGCGCGTTCTATGCTGCGCAGTGGCGATATTGTGTTCCATTGCAGCGGGGCACTGACAGCGGCAATTTTACGTCAACCGTCGGTACTCAGCGCGTCGATCCACCCAATGCACAGCTTTGCCGATCCGCAGCGCTCAGCTAAAAACTTTGCTGGCACGCCCTGCGCTATTGAGGGTCACCCTAGCGCCGTAGCTAAGCTAGTGAAGCTCTTTAATGCCATTGGCGCGCGACCCTTCGAAATCAGTAGCACGCAAAAAGTGCTCTATCATGCGGCCGCAGTTATGTCGTGTAATTACCTAGTGACGCTTCTCGATACCGGCGAAAATATCTTGCGCGCCGCCGGTATAGACAGCGGCGGGCCAGCCGATAGCCCGCTGCGCCCGCTAATTGAGCAAACCATCCAGAACTATTACTCCACTAGTGCCAAACGAGCATTGACCGGACCGATTACGCGCGGCGATCACGGTACCGTTGTTGCGCATCTTAGTGCGCTTGAAAAATCCTCGACTGCCAACCCAATGTGGCCTGATTTATACCGTTCTTTGGGGCTTGCGAGCGTTCTCTTGGCGCGACAATTGAACCCTACCGGAAGCGCTGAATTAGACCGCATTGAGAAACTTTTACGCGCCGACAAGGATGCCCAAATCAACCCATGAATAGCCGAAAAAAACCATCGCAACTCGAGAACAGTATTAGCTACCAAAAGAAAAAAGCCTTTTTCGACAACTTAGTGACCGTTTACGGGCGCAACGCCTGTAGCGAAGTGCTCAATAACCCCGAGCATAAAGTCTATCGATTACACCTCGCCGATTCAAATCGTGACAGTGCAATCATCGAAAAACTTATTAATCTTGCCACCCGTCGCAATATAGAAATTTGCTACCACAGTCGCGCGCAACTGGCTCATATCTCGCGCAATAGCAAGCAAGATCAAGGCGTCGCTTGCGACATCGATTGCCCAGGCTACAGACACTACAGTGATGTAATCGAACACTTACCTATGCATCCTAAACTCCGTCTAATTGCCCTCGAAGGCGTCACTAACCCACAGAATCTCGGTATGATTATTCGTAGCGTGGCTGCCAGTTCCGCGCATGCCTTATTACTGCCGTCCAAAGGTAGTGCCGAAATTTCACCACTGGTTATTAAGGCCAGCGCTGGCGCTGTTTTTAAGAGTGATATACTCCGTTGCAAAGAGCTTGAAAGCGCACTGTTAGCTTTTCGTAAACGCGGTTTTAAAATTGCTGTCCTCGATGCTGGGGCAAAGTGCAGCATCAGCGCATTTGCACCCGAAGTGCCGGTCATATATGTGCTTGGCAACGAAAATCAAGGGGTTAGTAGCAGCATAAACGATTTAGCAGACTACCGCCTGAGCATTCCCATGCAGCGCGGCATCGAATCCTTAAATGTTGCAGTTACCGCAGCCCTCGTAGCATTTATGGCGTCTTGACATCTACCGCTTCTGAGTCGTCCGCTGCCAGATCCCAAAGTGGCGACCACAAAGCGGCGCTTGCGGCGACCACCATCGTTGCAATCGCGATACCGACAAATGCGCCGGTGACCCCAAACTCCTCTATGGAGGCTCCGCAAAACCATGCGCCAACAGGCGTACCACCGCAAAGGCATAATTGGTAGACGGACACGGCTCGGGCGCGATGGGATTTGGCTACCTGATTATGCAAAATAGTGCGCCCTAACACCATCGATAATCCGGATGAAAAGCCCCAAAGAAAAATGGTCGGAAAAAGTAACCAAAAGCTCGCGCTCAGGGCGGTCACGGCAAACAAACTCCCGCGCCAAAAAAAACTCACGATCATCGACCTACCGGGAAATGCAAATGGTTTAACCTGGCGCATAACTCCCCAGTTTGCCGCAACTACGCCAAGGGTAAAAAGGATTTGTAGGGTTGCGAGTAAAGCGGCGCCGCCATCGTAGACCTGATGCGCCAAAATTGGAATACCGACTAAAAAAATGCCAAACGGCAATACACCGGTCGCAAATACCAAATAAAGCAAATGTAATAATCTGCGATCATTGCGAAACAGCGCCAGCCCCTCTTGTAACTCCGCCCAGTGATCGCGGTCTGAATTGGGCAACTCAGTAGCCTCCGAAATACGCGGGTGACTGCGGCGTATCAACAGCGCGGTCACGATAAACATAACCATTTGGATAACCACTAAGTTCGAGAGATCGATATAACCGAGTAGTCCAGCCAACATAAAACCGAGACCCTGCGCGATAAACTTGATCACTAGTACTTTAGCGACTGATTGGTGCATAACAGTGGTGTCGGTATAG
>JAPKCN010000035.1 GCA_028822945.1 Porticoccaceae bacterium
AAAAGTGATATTTTTGTCTGAGACACTTGACAACTAAGGCTAACCCTTTTAAATTTGAATTAAGTTCAATTTTAAAAATTGGTTGCGAAACAAATTAGTTGCGCAATCAAATGTGTTTTCTTCCAAACAGACACCCTCTTGGGTTTTTAAACATAAAACATAGTATAGCGGAGCAACAAAATGACAGAAGAAACCGACAAAAAGCCAAATTTCGACCCAATCAAACTCGAGCAGGTAAATGTCAATAAAGACTATCCAATGGAGCCAGAAGAGTTTGATATCCTTTACAAGCACAACTGCTACTGTCACATGGCGCACGTCTCGCAATATGGTTACCCAATTGTCACGCCAATGTTTTACGTGGTGTTGGAAGATGGCTTCGTCTACATTAGCAGTGTACAAAAATACCGCAAAAAAATTGATCATCTAATTGCCAACCCAAAGATCTCAGTTAGCATCAGCAATGACGGATCAAATGCAAAGCGCCAAAAGTCTATTCAAATTATCGGCAACGCCGAGGTTTCTTTTGATCAGGAGCTACTGACTAAAGTGCATTGGGCAATCATTGATAAGTACTGGTTCGACCTGAAAGGAAACGATGAACTGCGCGCCGCCGCATTTAAGGGTGTGCATACGCCAAACCGAGCAATCATCAAGGTAATCCCGAACAAAAAATCCCCGACGTCCTGGGACTTCGGCAAGATGGTACAGATGTATGAAAAGGGCGTTTGGTTTAATGAAGCATACGAAATGTCAAAGCCCTACGACATTCGTTAATAATAATTTACAATAATAGTTCACATAGCAAATCGGTAGGCTTCGGCCTGCCTTTTTTTTCACGAGGAGAAAATTATGGGACAGTGGGACGATAAGTTTATCAAGGCCGAAAAAAAACTCAAGTCTTGGAATATGCAAGAGTACGCCAAACAAGATAGAGTTTTATCGAGCATCATCGAAGACAAGGCCAGACAGCATCCCAACCACGTCGTCTTTCAGTTTAGAGACGAACCCGTTACCTTTGAACAACTCAATCACAACATTAATAAAGCCGCAAATGGGTTCAGTGCGATGGGTGTCAAGCATGGAGATAAAGTCGCGCTCATGCTCCCAAACTGCGTCGAATTTTTATATGCTTGGTTTGGGCTGAACAAGATTGGGGCGGTCGAAGTGCCAATTAATGTGGCCCTAAAAGGCACGGGGTTAGTGCATCAAATTGTCCAATCCGACAGTCTTGTACTGGTTGCTGATACAGTATTTCTAGATCGACTAGCGCCAGTTTCAGACGACCTATCGAGCGTTACCCACACGGTATTTTATAACACCACCGACGAGCAAGCTCTGCCGAGTTGGAAAGGAATCGAAAGCTGCGATTTCGCAGAGTTAATGGATCACTCTTCGGACTCACCAAACGTTATAGTAAATTCCAGTGACTTGGCCTCAATTCTCTTTACGTCCGGAACCACCGGCGTCTCTAAGGGCGTCATGATCAGTCACTATTACTGGTACGACATCTGGTCTCAATCGGTTAAATACTCGCAGTACACCGAGGACGATGTGCTTTATACCGGTCTGCCATTCTTTCACGGCAACGCACAGGGCATAACGATTGGGCCAGCAATTTTAGCGGATGCTAAAGCGGTTATCGTCGAACGTTTTTCTGCCAGCAGTTTGTGGGAAGACTGCCGACGCTGGGAGTGTACCGAGGCTAACTACATTGGCGGCATTATCCCAATTTTGATGAAGGCAGCAGAACGCGCCGACGACTGCGACAACCCGCTTCGTCTAATGGTGGGTGCTGCTGCTCCGGTCAACATTTGGCATGATTTTGAAAAACGCTTCAATACGAAATTACTTGAAGTGTATGGTATGACCGAATGTTACTGCTGCTTAGCCAATCCGATCGACAATGTCCGTCCAGGTTCCTGTGGAAAGGCTATCACCGGTTGGGATGTACAAATTATCGATGAAAACAACAATCAAGCGGCTCCAATGGAACTGGGTGAATTCGTCGCCCGACCACAGACTATGGGGGTCGGCACGAACGGCTATTACAAAATGCCCGAGAAGAGCCTCGAATTATTCGAAAATATGTGGATCAATACTGGCGACCTCGGGCGCATGGATGAAGACGGCTACTTCTACTTTGTAGATCGCAAAAAACAAGCACTGCGCCGCCGCGGAGAAAATATTTCCTCCTTCGAGGTCGAGGCTGTCATCAGCTCTCATCCGTCGGTACTTGAATCCTGCGTTGTTGGTGTACCCTCGGATGTCGGTGAAGAAGATGTCAAAGCCGTGGTGATAATGCAAGAGGGCCAAGAGGTTAGCGAAGCCGAACTCATCGCTTGGTGCGAACCACGCATGGCTTACTTTGCCATTCCCCGGTATATCGCATTTCGCGACAGTCTGCCAAAGACCCCGAGTGAGCGAGTAGAAAAATACAAACTCAAAGTCGAAGGTGTAACCGCAGACTGCTGGGATCGAGAAGACTCCGGGATCGTATTACAGCGCTAGTCGGTTGCGTCGGGCGTAATCGTGAACACTGCGTCCGACCTCCCCCAATCGGATCGTTTTTGAACGCAAATATTTTATATTTGTATTTAGAAATGAGCGTAAGTAAATGCTATAGCACCGCAAGAGGCGCAACGAACAATGTCTCTCGGTGTTTAATAGGTCCGAGGTACAACTAAGGACATCCCGACATTGCCAATCCAGATTCGGTCAGCCGACTGTCAACAAATAACTAGGCGACAAAAAAGGAATACAAATATGACTCAGATGCTCGCGGGAAAATCCATTATCGTCACCGGCGCTGGTCGCGGAATAGGTCGCGCCATTGCGATCATGCTAGCGGATGCCGGTGCCAATGTGGTAGTCAACGATCTCGGGGTCAGTGCGGAAGGTGAGGGCGCCGATTCGAGCCCCGCAGCGCGAGTAGTTCAGGAAATTACCGACGCCGGTGGCAATGCAATCGCCAACTATGCGAGCGTCGCGGAGAGCGACAGTGCCGAAGCCATCGTAGCATCTTGCGTCGATACCTTCGGCGCTATCGATGGCGTCGTTAATAACGCTGGTATCTTGCGAGACTCGATTTTTCATAAGATGACTGAAGATCAATTTGACCTAGTTATTAAAGTGCACCTCAAAGGCTCTTTTAATATGAGCCGCGCTTGTGCACCCCATTTTCGCGCACAACAAAGCGGTAATTTTGTGCATATGACATCGACTTCCGCACTCATTGGAAACCTCGCACAGGCCAACTATATGGCGGCTAAATTAGGCGTAGTCGGACTGTCCAAAAGTATTGCTTTGGATATGTCGCGTTATAACGTGCGCTCAAACTGCATTTCACCCTTTGCCTGGAGCCGGCTAATCGGCACACTGCCATCGGACACTGAGGAGCAGCAAGCGCGACTGGAAAAAGTTAAACAGATGACGCCAGAAAAAATTGCGCCATTGGCGACTGCCCTATTCAGCGATGCGGCGGCCGATGTTACCGGCCAGGTATTTGCTGTGCGCAACAACGAAATATTTTTGATGAGTCAGCCGCGACCAGTGCGCTCGGTCCACACGGCCGAGGGATGGACGCCAGAAACTGTTAGCGCGCGGGTTTTCGATGCTTTTAAAGCGTCAATGTACGATCTCGATGTGACCGCCGATGTGTTCACATGGGATCCTGTGTAAACGTATGCTAGAGCAGGGCATCTGCCATGAACTTTGATTATCAGACGGTTCTTAACTGGCATTTCGATGATGTCGAACAGAGCTATTCAGAAAAGGACAGCATACTTTACGCCCTTGGGTTGGGATTGGGCAATGATCCCGATAGTCTAGAGCAATTAAAATATTTGTATGAAAAACAGTTGCAGAGTTTTCCGACCATGGCGCTCATTTTGGGACATCCAGGAGCGTGGATGAGCAATCCAAAAACTGGCATCGATATGCTCAAAGTACTTCATGGCGACCAGCATTTGGAAATTCATCGGGAACTCCCAAGCCACGGGACCGTTGTTGGGCAAAACAAAATTATCGATATACTCGACAAGGGGTCCGGTAAAGGCGCTCTGATATTAACCCAGAGGCAACTCTTTGATAAGGCTACAGGTGATCTTTTAAATACGCAAAAAGCATTAATTTTTGCTCGCGGGAATGGCGGCTTTGAGCGCCCGCCGCAAACCCCTCACGCACCCCCACCGAGCATTCCTGAGCACCCAGCCGAATCATATCAAGACATTCCTATTGCACCGCACGCTGCATTGTTGTACCGGCTAAGTGGCGACTACAACCCGCTCCATGCCGACCCCAAAGTTGCTCTGAAAGCTGGCTTTAAGAAGCCGATTCTGCATGGCTTGGCAACCTTTGGGATTGCCGCAAGAGCAGTGTTGAGTTCCTGTGCCAAGCAGCCAACAGCGCGCCTCACACACTTCAATGCGCGCTTCTCATCACCGGTTTACCCGGGTGAAACACTCCGTACAGAGATTTGGCGGCAACAAAGTAAAATTATTTTCCGTTGTAAAGTACTGGAACGCGACCAAATTGTCCTCAACAACGGCACGGCGCAGATAGCTCAATGATTGCCACGTCTTCAATGTCGCTACTATCCGTGACTCAAGTCTTGCGATTACCAGACCGCGCCTTTAACACGCACAGATTAATCTTAAACAGTTTGTACAGAGTAGACTTCCTATGAATCGCGAGCAACAGCGCGAAGCTTGGCTGGAGAAAACTGCGGAGGCGATTCTCGAGCCAGATTTAAAAATCTGCGACGCCCATCACCATCTCTGGGAATATCCAGATAACCGCTATTTACTTGATGAAGCACTGATCGATTTCAGCGCCGGCCACCGCATTGCTAAAACGGTTTATATCGAGTGTTTGCAACACTATAGAACGAACGGTTTTGTAGAGTCGAAACCGGTCGGCGAGACCGAGTACATCGATAGTATATCGCGAGCTAACCAACAAACGGAAAGTACCTGTCAGGTAGCCGCAGGAATTGTGGGCTTTGCAGATCTGCGCCTCGGCAAGGCTGTAACCCCTATACTCCAGCAACATTGCAATAGCAGCGCGAGGTTTCGCGGCGTTCGCTACACTGCAGCCTGTCACAGCAGCCAAGCCATCCGTAATTCACACACTAATCCACCGCCGAAACTGCTTTCAGATCCTGAATTCCTAGACGGCTTTGCAGCCCTAGAATCACTAAATCTTAGTTTTGATGCGTGGCTGTACCACCCCCAGTTGGACGAACTAGTGGCGCTTGCAACAACATTTTCCAAGATTAAGATTGTACTCAACCATGTTGGCGGCCCTCTCGGACTGGGCCCTTATCAGGGTCGACGATCAGAGGTATTTAAGGCATGGCAAAGCAGTATGGCAGCGATCGCGAACTGTGATAACGTGTTTGTAAAACTCGGTGGTTTGAATATGTCGATCGCCGGTTTCGGCTGGCAGAAAAAAACCGCGCCTCCGTCCTCGTCTGAATTAGCCGAGGCCATTGCGCCCTACTTCAATGCGGTTATAAAATTATTCGGTGCACGACGTTGTATGCTCGAGAGTAATTTCCCAGTGGATCGGGTGGCAGGATCCTATGTAATTCTATGGAATGCTTTCAAACGCGCTACTCAGCACTTTAGTAACGCTGAACGGGCACAACTTTTTTATCAAACAGCGGTTGATTTCTACCGCTTAGACAACCACTAAGGCGACAACTATGTCTGAGAACAAACCTGTAATTGCAATTTTAGGCGGCACTGGTGATTTAGGTACCGGTTTGGCACGCTGCTGGGCGGAAGCGGGATATCCCGTAATAATAGGCTCGCGCACCGCTGAAAAAGCTGAGGCCGCGGTTGCGGCCATGCAAACTATGCTAGCCGAACGCGGTATTAGTGAAATGAATCTGAGGGCCGCAGAAAATTTCTCTGCAGCTGAAAGTGCCGATATTGTTGCCATTACAGTACCTTTTAGTCACCATCAAAGCACTTTAGAGCAAGTGTCCCCGGCATTGCAAAACAAGATACTCATCGATGTTACTGTGCCTCTGGTACCCCCCAAAGTCGCGCGAGTGCAGCTCCCCGAAGGCGGCTCTGCTGGCCAGCGAGCACAGACGTTATTGGGTGAAGATGTGCGCGTGGTGTCAGCATTTCAAAATGTTGCAGCTCATCATTTGCAAAAAGGCACCAATGCCGGTTGTGACGTTCTTGTCAGCGGTAATAACCGAGATGCCCGTTCACAGGTCATCACTTTAGTTGAGGCTTGCGATATGCGTGGTTATCACGCCGGATCCATCGCAAATGCTGCGGCTGCGGAAGCACTGACCTCGGTTCTCATCTTCATTAACAAACAATACAAGTGTCATGCCGGTATTTCTCTCACGGGACTGGACACGCAGTGACTACGCACTAGGTTTAGCATAGGTATTTGGCTTTGAGTCAACCGACATCACAGATGTATTTAACCGCGCTGCCGGAGTTTCCCTTGGTAGAGCCTGGCGACGATCTTGCTACGCTCATCCAGGCCTCTCTGACCCGGGGGGCAATCGTCCTCGAGGACGGAGATCTATTGGTGGTCGCGCAAAAGGTCGTCTCCAAAGCTGAGAATCGCTATGCCTACCTCAATCACGTAACTGTCGGTGATCGCGCTAAAAAGCTAGCGCTTGAGGTCGATAAAGATCCGCGTTTAGTGCAATTAATACTCGACCAGTCCTGCGGAATCGTGGCTACGCGGCGAGGCGTTTTAATCGTTGAACACAACCTAGGTTACGTGCATGCCAATGCCGGTATCGACCAATCGAATATCACCAGTGATGAATGCAATCCCAGAGTGTTACTGCTACCGGAAAATCCCGATCTCAGCGCAGACAACCTATCTAGTAAACTGAAAAGCTCGACGCTCAGCCACTTGGCTATTATCATTAATGACAGCGCCGGGCGCGCTTGGCGCAATGGTTCTGCCGGATTCGCGATTGGCACTAGCGGCTTTGTCGCTCTGAAAAGTATGATCGGTAACCGAGACCTGTTTGGGCGCGAAATGCAAGTGACCGAGGTTGCAATCGCCGATGAGTTAGCGGCGGCAGCCTCTTTTTTAATGGGCCAAGCCGGGGAAGCGGCTCCTGTCATACTCATAAGGGGTGCTAATTTAACCCCGTCGTGCGACGGCTCCAGCGCGATGATTCGCGCCAGAGACCAAGACTTGTTCCGCTAGGGGTGGTGATATGAGCATTTTAAATAAAGACCGGCAGATCCTCGCGTTGTCCGGTGGTGTCGGTGGTTCCAAGTTAGCGCTTGGGCTAACCCACTGCCTAGAGCCGCACGAGTTAGCGATAGTGGTTAATACCGCCGATGATTTCGAACACCTCGGCTTGCATATAAGCCCCGACCTCGACACGTTGATGTACACTTTGAGCGGTCTGAGTGACACATCGCGCGGCTGGGGTTTGGCGGACGAGTCCTGGGGCGCGCTAGACGCTCTGGCACGACTGGGCCAACCCACTTGGTTTCAACTCGGCGATCGCGATCTGGCAACGCACCTCGCTCGCAGCTGTCAGTTGCGCGCTGGAACTTCGCTCTCGACAGTCACTGCTGAGCTCTGTTTGAGCCTCGGCATTACCCACCCAGTTTTGCCGATGTCCGACGATAGCGTCCGTAGCTTTATTCAAACCGGCGGCGGCGAATTGTCTTTTCAAGAGTACTTTGTGCGCCAACACTGCGCACCTGAAATCCAAGGTGTCCGTTTGCACGGCATCGAAGTCGCGCGACCGCAAAAGGTTTTTATAGAGCATTTAAAGTCACCAGATTTAGCTGCCATCATAATTGGCCCCTCTAACCCTTTCGTAAGTATCGACCCGATCATCAAAATGCCCGGTGTAGCTGAAATGATGCGGGCAAGTACTGCGCCAGTAGTGGCCGTATCACCGATTATTGACGGCGACGCCGTCAAGGGACCCGCTGCAAAAATGATGGCCGAAATGGGAATGACTGTCGCAACCACATCGATCGCCAAATACTACGGTGATCTGCTGGATGGTTTTGTCATTGACGAAAAAGATGCCGATCATGCAACAGCTTTGCGCGAGTCTGGACTCGCTATATTAGTTGTACCGACCGTAATGCAGACGCTTGAGGATCGGCAGATGCTGGCTAGTCAGGTACTCGATTTTAGTTTGTCGCTATCAAAAACCCATGACCATAGCACTTTGAGTATTACATGATGTGGGCTCTTCTGCCGATAAAAACGCTTGCTGCTGCAAAACAACGGCTGTCGAGCCTTCTCACTCCGCCGCAACGCCAAGGGCTTTTTACAGCAATGCTCGAAGATGTCATTGCAGTATTATCTCGCCAACCAGAAATTTCCGGTATTACGCTGGTATCGAACGATCCCTATGTCGCCCAGCTAGCCCAGCGTTACAATCTCGAATTAATGCCCGAGGCGCAACTTAATGCGCGCGGGTTGAACGCTGTCGTCCAGGCGGCAGTGTCGGCGCTAGCGCGCCGCAAAATTCATGACGTCATGGTAGTTCACGGCGATTTGCCTATGCTCGATCGCGGTGCGCTGAGTAAACTCATCGGACGACATGACCGAGAGGGCGACCGAAGACTTACCCTTGCTCCCGACCGACACCGTGAGGGTAGTAACTGTCTCCTAGCGACACCCGCCTCAGCGTTCACCTTTCACTATGGCGCCGACAGTTATAACCTGCATTTAGAGCAGGCAGCGAAGAGTAATTTTTCTAGTCAGGTGGTTGTTCACCAGTCCACCGGTTGCGACATAGACTACCCGGAAGACTTGGTTTATTTACTTGCGCACAGCAGCGCAAGTCAAGGACAAAGCACAGTCAACTATCTCAACGAACAGAGGATTGCCGAGCGCCTCGATGCGCATGTAGGCGATCTAATACCACCGCAAGGTCATCAATATGAACGGGTTAGTTAAGGTACCTAAAATGGTCGTAAAGATCAGTTCAGTCGATTTAAAAGGTAACGATCCAACGCCCAACGAAAGTCAATCGCTGGCGTTGGCCGACTGTGATGATACCGCGCAACTCATGAGAACGGCTACTGAGATCCGTGATCGCGGCTTTCGCAATGTGGTGACCTACTCACGGAAAGTTTTTATACCGCTCACCCATCTATGCCGAGACGTCTGTCACTACTGCACATTCGCGCGCACCCCGAAAAAAATATCAGCGCCCTACATGAGTATTGATCAAGTGCTAAAAGTAGTCGGTGAAGCGCAACTTATGGGCTGTAAAGAAGCACTTTTTACCCTCGGAGAAAAACCTGAACTGCGCTATAGAGCGGCACGCGAAGCACTCGCTGAACTAGGCTGTAAAACTACACTAGAATACGTTGCTATGGTCGCCGGGCGCGTATTCAAGGAGACCGGCGTTTTACCTCATATCAATGCAGGGTGCATGACAGCCGACGAGCTTGCGCTGCTTAGACCGGTATCCGCATCGATGGGCATTATGCTCGAATCGTCTTCGCAACGGCTGTGCCAGAAAGGCATGCCCCACTATGGTTCGCCAGACAAAGACCCAGAACTTCGATTGCAGACTATGCGGTTGGCGGGAGAGGCTAATATACCTTTTACTAGCGGTATTTTAATCGGCATCGGTGAAACGCGGGTCGAGCGGGTCGAATCGCTTTTGTGCCTGCGTGAGGTACATCGGCAGCACGGCAACATTCAAGAAATTATTATACAGAATTTCCGCGCCAAACCAGACACTAAGATGGCTCAGGCACCAGAGCCAGATCTGGACGATTTACTTTGGACTATCGCTGTCGCAAGAATTATCTTTGGCCCCTACATGAGTATTCAAGCGCCCCCAAACCTATCTCCAGGGGTCTTGCCGTTGCTGGTCACTGCCGGCATCAATGACTGGGGCGGAGTGTCCCCAGTGACCCCTGATTACGTCAATCCAGAGGCACCCTGGCCACATGTAGAGAAGCTCGCTCGTGAGACCGCGGCAGCTGGGAAACTTCTCCAACAGCGACTGACGATCTACCCCACTTATGCGCAAAAAGTGGCCCGCTGGCTGGATCCCGGGCTACGCACAAGTGTGCTACAAATGATTGACTCCGAGGGCTTCCCGCGGACCGACGAATGGGTTCCTGCGCAGAGCGAAGAGGTACCACAGGCGTTGGTAACGGCGTGCACAGAAAGTTTCCATGAACAGGCTATCGATCCTGCATTAACTGCCATCGTCGCTCGAGCAACCTCAGGAGAAAAGCTGTCAGAGAGTGAAATAGTTCGGCTGTTTCAAGCGCGTGGCCCGGAATTTTCCTATGTATGCCAACGGGCTGACGCACTCCGCGAACAGGCGACCGGCAATACCGTCGCCTACGTGGTGACGCGCAACATCAACTACACCAATGTCTGCTACTTTAAATGCCAGTTTTGCGCGTTTTCTAAGGGTAAATTGAGTGAAAATTTGCGCGGCAAGCCATATGACTTAGAGGCTGCAGAAATTACCCGCCGCGCCGCCGAGGCTTGGCAACGGGGCGCCACCGAGGTCTGTCTCCAAGGCGGCATCCATCCAAGTTATACCGGTCAAAAATATCTCGATGTGCTTGCCGCTATCAAACTCGGAGCACCCGACATCCACATTCATGCCTTTTCTCCGCTCGAGGTATGGCAAGGCGCGGCAACGCTCAAGGTGAGTGT
The DNA here is from genome assembly GCA_028822945.1 of Porticoccaceae bacterium. Classification (GTDB taxonomy): domain Bacteria; phylum Pseudomonadota; class Gammaproteobacteria; order Pseudomonadales; family Porticoccaceae; genus TMED48. Next base: position 10,660 of record JAPKCN010000035.1, read on the forward strand.
CGAGACATTTCTTAGCCAATTAAAGGCGGCCGGACTCAGCAGCCTACCCGGAACCGCGGCGGAGGTTCTCGACGATGAAGTTCGAGCTCTGCTATGTCCCGACAAAATTAATACAGCGCAGTGGTTGGACGTCATAGAGACAGCACATAGACTGGGTTTGCGTACTACTGCAACGATTATGTTCGGTCATATTGATCGACCCGAACACTGGGCCCGACACCTCCTGCGTGTTCGCGAAATACAGGCCCGCACCGGTGGTTTTACTGAATTTGTGCCGCTACCGTTTGTACCTGTTGAGGCACCCATGTATCTTAAAGGGCGCAGCCGAAAAGGTCCGACTTTTCGAGAATCAATCCTCATGCATGCGGTGGCAAGGCTAGTGTTCCATCAACAGATAGACAACATTCAAACATCCTGGGTAAAGCTCGGCGAAATAGGTACCAGTGCTTGCCTGCAGTCGGGTGCTAATGATCTAGGTGGTACTCTAATGAACGAAACTATCACCCGAGCTGCCGGGGCGACTCACGGCCAAGAGAAAAAGCCTCGGACACTAGAAAGAATTATCCAACGCGCCGGGCGCATTTCGCGGCAGCGAACGACACTTTACAAAGACGCGCCGGCGACACGCACTATCGATTCATACAATGCCATCAACCTTGTAGAGATCGTAAATTCAAAAGTTGTCAAACAATCTCGATCTGACAAACGCCGTCGCCTAACCGAATTTGGCACTGACAACCAAACGGCTGGAGTTGAAACTCAATCGGGTATTAAATAAACGACCTAAACCCGGAACTTTTGTGTGCTTTAGGGTATTTTATTATTTATAGACGCTAGAGGGATAAAAAATGCGTAAGCAAATTCGGTTGTACCTAATATTAGTGTGGTCTTTTATCGCGATAACACTGGGGGGTTGTGGACAGAGCGTCAACCCGCCATCAGAGGAAAATTTACAAGCTGACAAAAATGCCATCACACAACTTTACGACGACTGGGCTGCTGCGGTCGAGAGCAGTGATCGTCTCGGCTACTTAGCCGTACTCGACGAAGACATAAACATGATAGCGCCGGGTGCCAGCGATATTATCGGGCGCGATGCCTACGGCAAATTTTTACTCCCGGTTTTCCAATATGCTACGTATCGAATTGAGCGGCTTGGCACACCCCAGATTGAACTAATGGGCGACTATGCTCTTGTGCGCTATGACTATGTCGTACATATCACCATGGCGAAAGGTGTCGACAAAATTACCGATAATCAAGCAGCGCTTGATAAACTCGTGAATAGAGCAAAATATTTGGACATCGTTAAGCGTCAGGACAGTGGAGGCTGGAAAGTATTTAGGCATATGTGGAACGATGCTCCCCAAGACATGGGCGAAACTTAAGATGCACCGTTATATGGTGTCAAAATGGCTGTTAGCCGCCGTTATTCTGACTGGTGTAAATGGTTTATGCTGGGCGTCTGTAGCGGCGGTGATTGCCAAGCCCGAAAGCTCGTCGGACGAAGGCGAAAAGCTCTATCAACAACGTTGTGCCGCCTGCCATGACGGCCCAGTGGCACGCGCTCCACATAAGATCATGTTTCCAATGCAAGGGCCCGAATATATCTTAAGCGCGTTAAACGATGGCATCATGCAGGCTCAAGCGAGTGGACTTTCTGAGCAACAAAAGATTGCACTTGCGGAACATCTCGGTGGTCGCACCCTGGCGGTCAAAGACGCG
>JAPKCN010000216.1 GCA_028822945.1 Porticoccaceae bacterium
TACATTTCGATCGCGTGCCTGTTGCAGAATCGTCTCTGCGGAGACCATCACGCCTAGATCGACTACCTCGTAGTTATTACATTGCAGGACGACACCGACAATGTTTTTACCTATATCATGAACATCGCCCTTGACGGTAGCCATGAGTATTTTGCCGTTGCTGCGAGTGCGGGCATCTTTGTCTTCTTTGATATAAGGCTGTAAATAGGCAACTGCTTGTTTCATTACCCGTGCAGATTTAACTACTTGAGGCAAAAACATCTTGCCGGCGCCAAATAAATCGCCGACTCGGTTCATACCGTCCATTAGCGCTCCCTCGATCACCTCCAGGGGCTTCTCCGCGGCTTGACGAGCTTCCTCGGTATCGACTTCAATGAATTCTGTAATACCCTTGACTAAGGCGTGTTCGAGGCGCTGTTCGACCGGTCGCGAGCGCCATTTAAGATCTTGCCGGACGGTCTGAGTGGTGCCGTCATTACGGAATTTTTCCGCTATACCGACTAATTTTTCGGTTGCTTGCGAATCTCTAAAGAGCACCACATCTTCGACTACGTCGCGGAGTTCCTCAGGCAAATGGTCATATACGGCCAGTTGTCCGGCGTTGACTATACCCATGCTGAGACCTTGGCGAATAGCATGGTAGAGAAAAACGGAGTGAATAGCCTCGCGAACAGGGTTGTTACCGCGAAACGAAAATGACACATTTGATATGCCGCCGGATACCAGTGCGCGGGGCAGATGTTGTTTAATCCACCCACTGGCCTCGATGAAGTCGAGGCCATAGCGGTTGTGCTCGTCGATGCCGGTGGCGACTGCAAATACATTTGGATCGAAAATAATATCCTCTGCCGGAAATCCAATAGTTCCGACCAATAGATCATAGCTACGTTGACAAATTTCCTGACGGCGCACCAAGTTATTAGCCTGGCCTCGCTCGTCAAAGGCCATAACGACAATCGCCGCACCATATTGGCGACACAGTCGAGCCCGCTGTATAAATTCCTTTTCGCCCTCTTTTAAACTGATTGAGTTAACCACTGGCCGACCTTGTACGCACTTTAGCCCGGCCTCGATGATCGACCATTTCGATGAGTCGATCATCACCGGAACACGCGATATATCTGGCTCGGATGCCAGCATATTTAAAAAGGTCACCATTGCGGGCAGTGACTCGAGCATCCCCTCGTCCATATTGATATCAATAATTTGTGCGCCATTGAGTACTTGATTGCGCGCCACCTCGATCGCTGCCGAGAAGTTCTCCTCTAGTATTAGACGCTTAAACGCTGCTGATCCGGTGACATTACAGCGCTCGCCAATGTTTACAAATAGTGATTTTGCATCGATATTAAACGGCTCTAGACCAGACAATCTGCAGGCGCTGGTGGGTGCTGGGATTTTTCTTGGTTTCAAATCAGCCACCGCCGTTGCAATTTTAGCGATGTGTTCAGGGGTGGTGCCGCAGCACCCGCCGACAATGTTTAACATACCCGATTCGGCAAATTCGCGGATGGTATTGGCCATCTCGTCGGGGCTTAGGTCATAACTGCCAAATTCATTTGGCAGTCCGGCATTCGGGTGGGCACTTACCCAACTGTCGGCGCAATCCGATAGTTCAAGTAAATGTGGTCTTAGTTCGCTTGGCCCCAGCGCGCAATTCAAACCGATAGCAATCGGTTGGCTATGTCTTACAGAATTCCAAAATGCCTCAGGCGTTTGACCTGATAGAGTGCGGCCACTGGCGTCTGTGACAGTTCCTGAAATCATAATTGGCAGCTCTCTGCCGAGCCGATTAAAAACATTTTTAATGGCAAACAGTGCCGCTTTGGCGTTGAGTGTGTCAAACACTGTTTCGACCATCAGTAGATCGCAACCGCCAGCGATTAATGCATTGCTTGATTCTTCATAGGCAGTCACCAATTCGTCGAAGGTGATGTTGCGCGCTCCGGGATCATCTACCTCGGGTGAGAGCGATGCCGTGCGACTAGTCGGTCCGAGCACGCCGGCTACAAAGCGCGGATGTGCGGTCGTGGTAAAGGCATCGCAGGCCGCGCGCGCCAGTTGTGCTGCGTGCAAATTAATTTCTGCAGAAAATTCTTGCAGACCATAGTCAGTTTGTGAAATTCGGGTCGCGTTGAATGTGTTGGTCTCAATAATATCTGATCCCGCGGAGAGGTAGGCTGTGTGAATGTCGCTAATGATACCCGGCTGCGTCAGGTTAAGTAGATCGTTATTGCCATTTAGGTCGTTGGGCCAGTTGGCAAAATACTGGCCACGAAAATCCGTTTCATTGAGTTTATAGCCTTGAATCATGGTACCCATAGCGCCATCGAGTAGCAGAATTTTACGCTGTGCCGCAGTTTTAAGACGCTGTAGCGTGGAAGATTGAAGGTTTATAACCGCATCGGTTTCGGAGACCATAATGATTATCCAAATTATTGATGCGACATTATATCAAAATATTTTGATATAATGTAGAAATCCTCATATACGTGCTTAAGGCTTAAAACTAAGTTCGAAGGTTGTGATAAACTCAGTACTATGGTGATCGTGAGATAGCGCAGGTCGACACCGGAAATTGTGCAATTTCGTTCAATTCAAATAGGTTCAGTATTATGCATAATGTCACCATCACCGATTCGGCACAGGAGTATTTAGCCGGTCTGTTGGAGAAGCAGAGTTGTGACGGTATTGGGATTCGCATGTTTGTCAGCGACCCGGGTACGCCGAAAGCGGAGACCTGTATTGCTTATAGCCGTCCCGGAGAGCATAACGAGGAAGATATGGTAGTCGAATATCAGGCTTTCAAAGCGTATTTTGAGCAGCGCAGTATCCCCTTTTTGGATGAGGCCAAAGTTGATTACGCGGAGGACAAGTTTGGCGGTCAGTTAACGATAAGGGCGCCTAATTCGCGTCTACCGAATGTCAATGACGACAGCCCCGTCGAGGATCGCATCAACTACCTACTCTACAATGAAATTAACCCAAGCCTCGCAGCTCACGGAGGAGAAGTGTCTTTAGAAAAGATAGTTGATGACCACGCTGTACTGCAGTTTGGCGGCGGCTGCCAGGGTTGCGCCGCAGTTGATTTGACCTTGAAAGAGGGTGTTGAGAAGACATTGATGGACAAAATACCTGAGTTGAAAGGCGTTATGGATGCGACCGATCACAGCGATAGTACTAACGCCTATTTTAAGTAACGAAGTCAGGCTCCTCTGACACGTCTGGGTGTCGCAGAGCCCAACAAGAGAGTATATGGCCGGGCCAACCGTAATCGTCGCTTTGTACGACTTAGGAAAACTATGCTTCAGCGTGTTTCTGTGTTGAGTAAGCTTGCCTAGCAGGCCTGCCCCGGCACTGATGCGAGTGCCCTTTAGATAAG
>JAPKCN010000217.1 GCA_028822945.1 Porticoccaceae bacterium
GAACTTAGACTAGAGTAATCTACGTTGTATTTATCGCGGTGCCGTCTCGAAGCTGACTGTCGGGGCCGCCGCCGCAGTTTAACAATGTCGCTCGAATGCCGGAGCGCTTGAACTCGACTATGCTGAAACCATTGACCTCCTCAGTGGCAACGAGATCCTTAGTTTGCAACCACTTGGGCGACGCTGCGGGTAAACTTCGCGTCGCCGACGGCAATGCTAAGTTAGAGGTGCTTACCGAGCCAACAAGTACTGTCTGAATCGGGCGCCGCGAAAACTCGATATCACCGCTCGCATGTATAGCTTTAGCGCCTAGGGTATGGATATCGCCAGACAGCAAAATGGTCGGTCGGGTATGATTATTGTCAATTGCCTTTATCAATCGCTGATGCTGCAACCACCAGCCATTTTGCCAGACAGCTTTTTGCGCGTTGACAGAGAGTACACCCTGAACATTATCCATTAAGTGGTTTTCTACTAATCCGCTGAAGTCTGAGTTTGGAGCTACGACATCTGGATACCATTCGCGCCATTTTCCGGCAGTCCAAGCAAACGGATGTGAGGGCATGAAAGCCAAGTGCTGAGTTTGATCTGAAGCAATTTTGGATACTAGCGAGTCCTCCACAGTCTTTGGGAAAAGTACCGAATGTTCGCCGGATACCGTCAAGTAGCCGGCGCAACCAACCATTGGTACGTCGACTAAGTTGCCGTAGCGTAAACTGCCAAAGGAACGGTTATAACCGTGTACATCAGTGCCAACAGATGCGGGCTGATCGGCGATAAATGCCGGATAGTAAAGATGTGCTACAGCGGCGTGTGCGCGGCGGTTAAAACTCTGCGGCGGAAAGGTGCCTAAATCGGCGTCGTCATTCTCAAAGTAATCATGGTCATCTGCGATAAAAAACATAGGCACTGATTTGAACCGAGTGCCATATAGATCGGCAATTTGATCGTCGCCAATAGCAGTCAGTACATCTTCATTAGGCGTGCCGATGATCTCTGCTGTTCGATCGAAGACGCCAAAAATCTGTTTCAGATACCAGGTTATCAAATCATCTATGAGTCCGGCTCTGAGGGTTACCGAATCTGAACCACGCAGATCCCAATAGATATGGTCTCCAATCGCCACAGCTGCGTCTGGTTGCATCGCCAGAGCGGTATCAAAGAGAGTTTGGCGCACCTTGTGGGGTTTAAAGAACTCTCTACCGCCCGGCAGTGAAAACCCATTTGGGCCCCCAGCACAGGTATAACAAAGTAGTTTCATAACTTCAGGCTGCGCGCTTGGAGAGGGCATTGTCTTCAAAGGCCACGGTTCACCAAGTGGCCTGGTATCGTCCTGAAGTTGTAGGGTATAAGTTGTATCTGAAGCGAGGTCGGCGGCCTTAAAACTCCAAAAACGGCCGTGGCTATCGGTCTGCTCTCCGTTCACTACAAGCGTCTTGTCGGGCCCAACAAGGCTCAGTTTAAGCGCAGTCACGGCGTTATAAGACGAGATTTTAATGCTAAACTAACTGTGACTGGCAGTCGGCAAGATATGTCGGATACCGTTAGAGTTGCCGGAAAAGCGGAGTAGCTTTGGCAACGCGATTAGGCCCATCACAGCGGCTGCAGTGAGTTTAAACAGACGGCGGCGAGAGATTGGCGGCGTCATGCTCATGGCTCTATCCCATGACCCAAATAGTTCGTTACAAAGGTTGCGCAATCAGTTTTTTTTATCGCTTTTCCGCAATGCATTGCTGGGATTAAATACGCTCTTTCAAAAGGTTTAAATCTTATTATCCGTCGCTTATCTGCTGTCAGTATAGCGTCCCGTTAGGCTGATTGTGTGCGTTAATAAAATTACTATTTTAGTCACCAGAGCGCCCAGTTTTGGCTGATGCTTAGTTGTTACTCGGGCGTATTCTCTGCGAGACTGTTAGAAGAAGGTTTCGCGCACAGTTTACGCTATGTATGTATCCTGATCTTTCGGCAGGGCTTTGGGGTTCTGTTTGATATAACCGCATAGTAGGCCTAGACTTAAGTTTGAATTTTAAATGTAATGGTTTTAAGGGGGAGTGTCATGAAATTGATTATTTATGTTCTTGCAGTGCTACTGATTAACGCCTCAGGCGCAGCTGCCGAACAGAAAACTGTACTTAAGTGCGGGCGATTGATTGATGTAGAGACTCAAAAGGTACTTTTAAAGCGACTCATTACAATCGATGGTCAGCGCATTAGCTCGATTATTATGGGGGATAAATATTCGGGCGATGCCCATTTGGTGGATTTGTCTGCATACACCTGCCTACCTGGTTTAATCGATATGCACGTGCATCTAACCAACGGTGATTTATCTAAAATGTATGTTGAAAAGTTCACCCTTGGTATTCCCGACTTAGCATTTATGGCGGCACGGAATGCGCAGATCACGCTGATGGCGGGTTTTACAACTGTACGCAATCTCGGCGATCGCGGTGAGATCACAGCGGCCTTGCGAGAAGCTATCGATAAGCATCTGGTCGTTGGACCTCGAGTCTTTACTGCGGGTAAATCCCTCGCCACTACTGGAGGACATTCTGACCCTAGTAACGGCTATCGCAGGGGTCTACGAGGCGATCCCGGTCCGGTTGACGGCGTTGTTAACAGTGTTGCAGATGCCCGTAAAGCGGTTCGACAACGCTACAAAAATGGTGCTGATTTGATTAAAATTACCGCGACTGGTGGAGTCCTCAGCCAAGCAAAAAATGGTCAGAACCCGCAGTTTTTTGACGACGAACTCGGCGCCATAGTCGCAACTGCGGAATCCTATGGTTTTAAGGTCGCAGCCCATGCCCATGGGGTCGAGGGAATGCAGCGGGCTATCCGCGCTGGCGTGGCGAGCATAGAGCACGGTACCTTGATGGATGCAGCGACAATACGTTTGATGAAAAAATACGGTACCTATCTGGTGCCGACTATTTTGGCGGGAGACTTTGTCGCGGAAAAGGCCAAGATAGACGGCTACTTTCCAGATATTGTAAGGCCAAAAGCAGCGGAAATTGGGCCCAAGATTCAGGCAACATTCGGCCGCGCTTACAAGGCCGGCGTCAAGATCGCTTTTGGCACAGATACAGGGGTATCGGCGCATGGTGACAACGCCCAAGAATTCGCGCTGATGGTAGAGGCGGGAATGCCTGCGATGGAGGCGATTGTCTCGGCGACCAAGAGTGCTGCCGATCTGCTAGGTGAAAGCGCTCAACTTGGATCGCTTGGCATTGGTAAATATGCAGATGTGGTTGCGGTCAAGGGTAATCCAATTGAGAATATCACGCTACTGGAGAATGTCGGCTTTGTTATGAAAGGCGGCATAATATATAGAGCGGAAAAATTATGATTGTATACGGTGTCGCCCTGCTCTCTTTTTG
>JAPKCN010000036.1 GCA_028822945.1 Porticoccaceae bacterium
TTACAATTTGTACCCAAGTAGTCGCTAGCATGCCCCCTGCAAATACATAAATAACCGAAAGCACGCCAACCAAACATACCGCGATCCAATAGGGCACGCCAAATAACAATTCAATAATCTTACCGCCGCCAACCATTTGCGCAATCAAGTAGAAAATCGTCACTGACAGCGACCCGAGGGTGCCCACCGCGCGAATAGGATTTTTCTGTAGCCGGTAAGAAACTACATCGGTAAATGTAAAACGACCAACATTACGTACTCTTTCAGATAAAAGAAACAGCATAATCGGCCAACCGGATAACGCCCCAATAGCTAAAATTCAACCGTCAAAGCCGACTGCAAAGATCAATCCGCTGATACCCAAAAAAGAGGCCGCCGACATAAAATCGCCGGCAATCGCCGCACCATTTTGTAAGCCGGAAATTTGTCCCCCGGCGTTATAGAATTGAGCGCTCGACGCAGTTCGCTTCGATGCCCAATAACTGATCCCGAGAGTCGCGACTATAAATACTAAAAACATACTGACGGCGGCCAAGTTGATCGTTCGACTTGAATCTTCGCCAGAGACTGCCGCCGCGTAACAAGTGGTGGTCGATAGCAGCGCGAGCGCGCCTGTGGCAAGCCATTGCCAGTTAATCATCATTGCCGCTCATCACTTGTGAGATTTCTAATTGCAGGGGATCAAAGTGTTTTTCGCTGTACCAAATATAAAATCCCTGGCTCACCACCATTAGCACTATAACGAATACTGCCGCGAGAATGCCTACCGGCAGACTACTAGACTCAACGACTCTTTCGGCAAACCAATCTGTATATAGCACTAGACCGCCGATAAAAAACCCATGCAGCGCCAACGCCATCAAAGCCAGCCTAAAACGCATACGATTGCGCTGCTGCACAAGTCGTTTAAATCGCTTTGAGGATAGTATATTTGTGAGTTCTATGTCATTCATCGGTGTCTCCCGGGTCTAACATCAGTCTTCGAAACGCCTTGAAAAGTGCGGTGCCAAGAGCTCAAACATATCGTAAATCGACAATGCGCTGCGCTTTCCCCTCTGACCGCGGCACACCTCCGACATCGGTGACGTCAATCTCGGCGGAAATACCAATCATATCCTTGATTCTCTTTGCCACGTGTTGCCCCACTTTATCTCTATCGTACTCATCGGATGCGACCTCACAATTAATTTTAATGCTATCGAGGTTACCTTTTTTGTGTAACTCAATTTGATAGTGCGGGCTCAAGCCGTCAACTGCTAAAATATGTTCTTCGATCTGACTGGGGAATACATTGACGCCGCGCACTATCATCATGTCATCCGAGCGCCCTGTTATTTTTTCCATACGCCGCATCGGCCTAGATGTCCCGGCAAGTAAGCGAGTCAAATCGCGAGTTCTGTAACGAATGATTGGCATAGCCTCTTTGGTGAGCGAAGTAAACACTAGCTCACCAGATTCGCCATCAGGCAACACCTCGCCAGTTTGAGGATCGATAACCTCCGGGTAAAAATAATCTTCCCAGATGGTTGGCCCGTCCTTGCGATCAACACATTCCTGGGCTACGCCCGGCCCCATAACCTCTGACAAGCCATAAATATCGACGGCATCAATATCTAACCGATATTCGATTTCCTCGCGCATCTGGTTAGTCCAGGGTTCGGCGCCAAAGATACCAATTTCTAACGAACAGGCTCTTGGATCAAAGCCCTGAGCCTCAAACTCATCAATTAGGTTAAGGCAATACGATGGGGTAACAGTAATAATTCTGGGCTTAAAATCATTGATTAACTGTACCTGTTTGGGAGTCTGCCCTCCTGACATAGGTACCACGGTACAACCGAGTTTCTCAGCTCCGTAATGAGCACCCATTCCACCAGTAAATAGCCCATAGCCGTAGGCATTATGCAACATGTCGCCCGGCCGACCGCCTGCAGCGCGAATACTTCGTGCCACTACGCTAGCCCAATCGTCGATATCACCGCGAGAGTAGCCAACTACCGTCGGCTTACCTGTAGTTCCACTCGACGCGTGAATCCGCAGAACTTGCTGTCGCGGGATAGCAAACATAGCAAAGGGATAGTTGTCGCGAAGATCACTTTTTTGAGTGAACGGCAACTTTTTAAGGTCATCGAGAGATTGGATATGATCGGGATGCACTCCTGCCTGATCAAATTTTGTCCGGTAAAACGCGACATTGTTGTAGGCATGCCTGATGGACCACTGCAGTCGCTGTAATTGCAAGCTTCTCAATTCGTCAATACTTGCCCGCTCAATTGATTCCAACTGGACATTAGCTTCTGCCAGTTGCGCCGCATTTGTAGCCATACTCCATCTCCTAAAAAATCTTTAAAAACTTACATTTTTGCTATTACTATCCAACAATCTGTCCCCTCAATGACTAGCATAGTACCTCCTATATCCGTTCAATAATGCACGCAATACCCTGCCCTACCCCAATGCACATCGAACAAATTGCATACTGGCCGTGTGTTTTATGTAGTTGATTTATCGCCGTAGTAATTAACCGAGCACCCGACATACCCAACGGATGGCCCAGGGCAATGGCCCCTCCATTGGGATTTAACCGCGCGTCCTGATCGTCCAAATCAAGCGCCCGAGTTACTGCTAAAACCTGAGCGGCAAAGGCTTCATTTAACTCGATAACATCCATGTCTGCCAACGAAAGTCCAGCTAGTGAAAGCACTTTGGGTACCGCCAAGGCCGGCCCATATCCCATGATCCGCGGTTCTAACCCCACCATTGCCGTAGCTACAACCCGCGCGCGCGGTGTCAATTTATGCACCTCCATTGCCGATTCCGATGCCAGTAACAACGCACATGAGCCATCGTTGATACCAGAGGCATTTCCTGCGGTGATACTACCAGCCTCACGAAATGGCGTGCGGAGTCGAGCCAAACCCTCAAGCGTCGTGTCCGCACGCAGATGTTCATCATCTAAAAACAAACGCGGCTGTTTTTTGTGCTGGGCTATACTCACAGGCACTATTTCATCGGCAAAAAAACCGGCTAACTGCGCTGCTGCGGCTTTTGTTTGGCTGTCAAAAGCATATTTATCTTGATCCTCTCGGCTGATGGCAAACTCTTCGGCAACGTTTTCGGCGGTCTCGGGCATCGACTCTACGCCATATTGGTCGGCGAGTTTTTGATTAATAAACCGCCAGCCCATAGTGGTATCGTAGAGCGTCTGGTTCCGTCCGAATGCAGCGTCGGCCTTTGCCATCACCAGTGGTGCCCGCGACATAGACTCTACGCCGCCGGCAATCATGAGGTGCGCTTCACCGGCTTTGATCGCCCGTGCTGCGATACTCATAGCGTCTATACCCGAACCGCAGAGTCGGTTGACAGTAGTGGCTGCTGCCTCAACTGGCAGACCAGCAAGAAGCGCCGCCATCCGCGCAACGTTGCGATTATCCTCGCCCGCTTGATTAGCACAGCCATAAATCACGTCGTCTAAAGACTGCCAGTCTACATGTGGATTTCTGGCAATCAACGCAGCGATTGGCAGTGCACCAAGGTCATCGGCACGCAACGATGACAAACTGCCGCCATAGCGGCCTATCGGGGTACGTATCGCGTCACAAATATAAGCTTGGTTCATGTCACCTCCATATATAGATCAGATTATTGCTACCATATTCGACCACCACGTTCAAACGACTTACCGGTAAATATAGCGATTAGCTTACCGCAACTTTTGTAGACCATCACTTGATAGACGCCAGTTCGCTTACCTCTTGACTGTTCTAAGGCGACGGCCAAAAGCACATCGTCGACCATCGCAGAGCCGACAAATTCAACCGATAATCCTTGCGCTACAGTTTGGCGATTGTATGAATTACATGCCTGCGCAAAGGCAGTATCTGCGACGCAAGTAATAATGCCGCCGTGACAATAGCCTTGTCCATTAACGTAATCCTGCCGAACGCGCATTTCTACAGTGGCATGGCCGGGCCCTATTTCGGTAATCTGCATACCCATCGCTTGTGAGCAGTGATCGCTGCTATCCATAGCAGCAGAGGTAAACTCGGCTATCTGTTGCGCCGTGAAATCCCCACGCTCACTCAAAGTAGGTCTGCCGTCGAGGGCATTACCAACCGCAAGCGATACCATTCATCCATCAATAACGGCGATATGCGATAGCGCTCTTCACCATAGCCAGACTTTATATTAGTCAGCACTCGAACAATATAAGCCACACCGATTAAGTGCCCCCAAGCAATGGGCCCGCGCGGATAGGCAACGCCCGCCTTCATAGCCACATCCACCGCGTCCAATGTACAGACCCCTTGGTTGACTGCATCGTAGGCCTCATTGATCAGCATGCTGATAGTACGCATGACTTGCATACCGGGCACATCTTTGAGCAACAGCACATTTTTTCCGAGGCCCCGGAACAATCTTATTACCCGCCCTTTGTCATTCTCGTCCAGCGCACTGCTGTAACTCAACCCAAAATATGAAGCCGCGCAATAGTCTGCGGCATAATCGAGCAAAACAACCTTATCAATATCTTCTTCGTAGACGACTCGATTGGCGGTGCGACCATCGGTCAATCGAATGCTGATATCGCCACAAATAATAGTTGGGATCTCACAGCCATTAGGGTCAGGGTGTTCAAATAGAATTCCCGCTTGATTAAAGCATGACACAAGACTGGGTATTGGCGAAAAATCCCCCCATAAAGTCACATTAATAGAGCCATCCACAGATGATGCATGATCAGGATCAACCGGTGCGGGACGCGGCGCAGCATAGTTGTAAAAGCCGCGGCCTGATTTTACGCCGAGTAGACCCGCAGCCACCATATCGGCCTGCAGCACTGAGGGCATAAACTTTTTGTCTTGGTAGAAACTCTGATAAATAGACTCCGTAACTGCGGCATTGACGTCCTGACCGATAAGATCGATCAGCTCGAGAGGACCCATCTTGAAGCCACCACATTCACGCATCAGTATGTCGATTGTGTCCACAGATGCAACCTGCTCGCTCAATGATCGCAGCGCCTCGGCGTAGTAGGGCCGAGCCACCCGATTGACCACAAAACCCGGCGACGATTTAACATGAATGGGTTGCTTACCCCAAGCACTGGCGGTGGCAAAAACGCTCACGGCAACTGCATGGCTAGTCATCGCTCCAGACACGACTTCGACCAACTTGAGTATCGCCGCTGGATTAAAAAAATGCATGCCCAAGAGTTTCTCTGGACGTCGCAAGTCTGCTGCAAGGGCTGATATCGATATCGAAGAAGTATTACTCGCAATAATCGTCGATTCGCCACAAACAGATTCAATATCAGCTAGCAGCTGTTTTTTTATCCCCAAACTTTCGACGATCGCTTCGATGACTAAGCCGCAATCGGCGATAGCGCTTAAGTCGGCTGTCGCGCATATCCTCGCTAAAAGCTCATCGACTTGCGCTCGCGTCCGCTTTCCCGATAATAATAGTTTGTCAAATCCGCGATCAATAGACTCTATAGCGCTTATGGCTGCGCCATCTTCACAGTCGAATATTATCACTCGGTGTCCGGCAGCAGCAGCCACTTGCGCGATGCCTGCGCCCATGGTGCCCGCACCTATAACCGCCACGGACACATTACTGGCAAGCGCTGTGTCGCTGACATCATTAACGACACTAGGGGAATCGCCGGTTGACACCATCATTAATGTCCCTGATATTTTGGCAAACGTTTTTCCATAAACGCTTTAACACCCTCGCGATAATCATCGCTGCGCCCCGCTAGACCCTGCAAGTCACACTCTAAATCGAGTTGCTGGTCCAAATTATTGGAACTCGACACCAAAAGCGCGCGTTTGATCAACGCAAGTCCCAGAGTAGGCGCGTTCGCCAACTGCCGGCCCATATCAGTCGCTATATTTTGCAACTCTTCATCCTCGACAACCTGCGAAATCATACCCATAGCGAGCGCTTCGCCTGCGCTGACTTTTTCACCCAATAAACACAACCGCATGGCGCGCGCATGCCCAACGAGTCGCGGTAGCATCCACGTACCTCCTGAATCTGGCACCAACCCCAATTTATTAAATGATTGAATAAAGCTCGCTGACTGAGCCGCTAAGACGATATCGCAAGCCAGCGCGATATTGGCTCCAGCACCAGCAGCTACGCCGTTGACCGCACAAATTACTGGCATTTCAAGAGATGTAATGGCGCGAATAAGAGGGTTGTAATTTTCTCTTATAGAAGCACTCAAGTCGGGCGCTTGATCCCCACCGTTTACCGATCTGTCATTGAGATCCTGTCCAGCGCAAAAGCCTCGTCCCGAACCGGTAATCAACAAACATCGCGCGGCTCCCACAGACATTAGCTGCTCGAGGGCACTTTTTACATCAATATGCATATCCACATTAAAACTATTCAGCCGATCCGGTCGGTTGAGAACTAATTTAGCGAGGCCATCGGTAATGGAAAACTCAATGTTCTGGTAGTCTTGTCGATGCATCCAAACATCCTCAGTCGGAATTTATTTTTAACCCTGCGAACAACATTAGACGAAGTGCACGGCTTTGACTATCGAATCGGTTACTGCATTGTTAATTGTGGCAAAACCTTTTACCACTTAGGTATAGGGTCAATCCGCAGCAGATTACAGGGTCTTTTGGCCCAGTGTTGGAAACTCAGTTGCTGAGGCGCCGGCAACATTTGGGTCGCACTTTCCGAACAAGCCTCGCATGGGGAACACTCGATATTACCTTACTCTTGTCGGATTAGACCCACATCTCGCTCAAGCAGCCACTGTTAGAACCATACCTCAATCCGAGTAACACAATCGATATAAAATAATAATCGAATAGCGCCTTTATTGATACTATTTTTTGACTTTTCTGTAAATGTTTGTATCATATGAGACTGAAGTTGAAGAGACGTTGTTTGTCCCTTTCAATATTGAAAACAATGCGCGGGCAATCAACGCAAACGCGATTCAAGAGCTACTACAGAGGCCTTACAGAGAATCTAATTATGAAACTTCAAAATTTCGCGATGAACAACTGGCACTTGTCGCCTGAAACAGGTGTGATACTGAACAACGCTATCTCCGGCGAGCCTGTCGCGGAAATATCCAGTGGCGGTCTCGATTTTCAGGATATGGTTAGCTTTGGCCGGAATATTGGTAGCCCCGCTCTGCAGAAAATGACCTTTCACCAACGCGCTCTTATGCTCAAGGAACTCGGGCTGTATTTGATGGAGCGCAAGGAGTTATTTTATGAATGTTCAAAAGCCACCGGCGCAACCCGCAGTGATTCTTGGATAGACATCGAAGGAGGGATAGGAACACTTTTTTCGATCTCCAGCAAGGCGCGTATCGAGATGCCTAACAGCACAATTTATATCGATGGCAATCAAGAGAACTTATCGCGAAACGGCACCTTCACTGGCCAACATATTTATACACCCTTGCGGGGTGTTGCCGTGCACATCAATGCCTACAATTTCCCCTGCTGGGGTATGCTAGAGAAGCTCGCCCCAGCCCTGGTTGCTGGCGTACCTTGCATCGTCAAGCCCGGCAGTCAAACAGCTTTTTTGACCGAACTCATGGTGCAACATATGGTGGAGTCAAAAATACTACCAGCCGGCGCGATACAACTAATTTGTGGCGGCGTTGGCGACCTGCTTGATCATCTAACTTATGAGGATATTGTCAGTTTCACCGGATCGGCGGTAACTGGGCTGAAACTTAAACAGCACCCAGTCATCGCCTCACAATGCACTCGGTTTGTTATGGAAGCCGACTCTTTAAATTGTTGCATTCTAGGCAGCGATGTCGAAACAGAAAGTGTTGAGTTCAACTTATTTATCAAAGAAATTGTGCAAGAGATGACCACCAAAGCGGGGCAAAAGTGTACTGCCATAAGGCGCGCTTTAGTACCCGAAAATAAGGTTGATGCAGTCACACACGCGCTGTGCGACAAACTTGGTAAAATCAACGTGGGCAATCCCGATAACAAATCTGTACGCATGGGGGCACTAGCTGGACAGCGCCAACGCCGAGATGTACGTGATGCCGTTCAACAACTGCGCAGCGATAGCAGCCTCGTTTTCGGTGATCCAGATCGCGTCTCACCAATTGATGCCTCCTCAGACACGGGTGCTTTTATGTGTCCGGTGGTGATGCTAGCTGAAAACTCGGACCACAGTAGCGCCCACGATGTAGAAGCTTTTGGTCCCGTGAGCACCATCATTCCATATGTCGATAATGAGCATGCAGTGAAACTTGCCGCTCGCGGGAGGGGGAGCTTAGTCGGCTCATTGATAACCAACAGCCCGGATGTCGCGCGCGAAGTCACTCTCGGCATGGCACCTCATCACGGCCGCGTACTGGTACTCAATGCTGCCTGTGCGAAAGAATCAACGGGCCATGGCTCTCCCCTGCCACAGTTAATTCATGGTGGCCCAGGTCGCGCTGGTGGTGGCGAAGAATTGGGCGGTGTGCGCGGTGTCAAACACTATATGCAACGAACTGCGCTCCAGGGGTCGCCGGATATGCTCAGTGCGGTGACCGGTATCCACCTGCAAGGTGCAACACGCAGATTAAGCGATATTCATCCATTCAAAAAGCATTTTGAAGAGATTGAAATAGGCGATACCGTGGTGACCGAAAAACGCGAGATAACGATCGCTGATATCGAGGCGTTTGCAGAATTAACAGGTGACAAATTTTACGCTCACATGGATCAGGAAGCAGCGCTTCGAAATCCTTTTTTTGATGGCCGCGTAGCCCATGGTTACCTGCTGATTTCCGCAGCAGCCGGACTTTTTGTTTGGCCCGGCGAAGGTCCCGTGCTGGCCAATACCGGACTCGAAAATTTGTCATTTCAGGTGCCAGTTTACCCGGGCGACGTAATTCAAGTACAGTTCACCTGCAAGCAGAAAAAAGATCGACTAACAGAAATTTGGGGTGAAGTGCGATGGGATACTACTATCGTCAACCAAAATGGTGAAGTCTGTGCACAATATGACGTCCTTACTGGCGTTGCCAACAGTCAGCAATAAGCGAGGTACATCATGAATAGCAAAGAAAACCGTACAACACTTTCCGCAGAAGAACTGAAATTTGAAGAGCTCCTCGCTAGTGGTCGCAAAATCGAGCCACGCGATTGGATGCCAGACGACTATCGCAGAACTCTGATTCGCCAAATAGGTCAGCATGCACATTCGGAAATTATCGGCATGCAACCCGAGGGTAACTGGATTACGCGCGCGCCGAGCTTAAAGCGCAAAGCTATTTTGATGTCAAAAGTCCAGGACGAAGCGGGTCATGGTCTGTACCTGTATAGTGCAGCCGAAACACTCGGCGCCGATCGCACCGATATGTTGGAAAAACTCAACAACGGCAAGATGAAATACTCTAGCATCTTTAATTATCCAACGCCTTGCTGGGCCGATATGGGTGCCATCGGATGGCTCGTAGATGGCGCCGCCATCTGTAATCAGGTGCCGCTATGTCGCACATCATATGGCCCATACGCGCGGGCCATGGTGCGAGTATGTAAAGAAGAGAGTTTTCATCAACGTCAGGGATACGAGATAATGCTGACGCTCTGCAAAGGTAGCAGCGAACAAAAGAAAATGGCGCAAGATGCTCTCAATCGGTGGTGGTGGCCTGCAATCATGATGTTCGGGCCACGCGATGATCAATCGCCTAACTCTGAGTTATCCTTGAAATGGAAAATAAAATTATTTTCAAATGATGTACTGCGGCAAAAATTTGTCGATATCGCGGTGCCCCAAGCCAATATTCTCGGCTTAACTGTGCCCGACACCGATCTAAGTTGGAATGAGGACACCGGGCATTACTCATATGGAGAGCCAGATTGGGAAGAGTTTTTCGAAGTTATTCGCGGTAATGGTCCATGTAACAAGGAGCGGGTCAGTAACCGACGAGAGGCCCATGAAAACGGTCAGTGGGTGCGTGATGCAGCTATGGCATACGCCGCCAAACGCGCCAAAATATCGCTATCACAAGCAGCATAAGAACTGCTGTGAGCCCACATAGGCAAATATCATGGGATAGTAGAAAGATTATCCACTGTGGGAAGTATTTATCCGCAGCAATCGAGGTATCGATCACAAACATGCCGGTAGCCTGCGCGCTTCGGATGCTGAAATGGCGTTACAAAATGCCCGTGACCTTTACACCCGCCGATCTGAAGGGGTTAGCATATGGGTTGTGCTGTCCAACCAAATCGTAGCTTCAGATCCGGATGACAAGAACGCGCTGTTTGATCCGTCGGAAGACAAGGTGTATCGACATCCAACGTTTTATTCCCTTCCCGACGAACTGGAACACATGTGAGCGCTTCAGCAGCTTCAACTAAAAGCGACCTCTTTACTTACACCCTACGCCAAGCAGATAACTCGATGGTGCTCTGCCAGCGCCTTTGCGAGTGGGCCGCACGCGCCCCAGAGTTAGAGGAAGATATCGCTCTGACGAATATCGGCTTAGATTTAATTGGTCAAGCGCGATCGCTCTATCAATACTCGGCAAGTCTATGCGATCCAAAGGTTAGTGAGGATGATTTAGCATTTATGCGCGATGCGCACCAATGGACCAACCTACTCTTGGTCGAGCAACCGAATGGCGATTTTGCCGATACCATCGCCCGACAGTATTTCTATGATGCTTGGCATCTTCCTTTTCTTGAGCAGTTGACTAGATCACACGACACAACACTGGCTGCTATCGCCGCCAAGTCAGTCAAAGAAGCCAAGTACCATCTCCGCCATAGCTCGATGTGGATCAAACGTCTGGGGGATGGAACCGAATACAGTCACCAACGTATGCAAGATGCAATAGCGACGGTATGGCCCTTTACTAAGGAAATGTTTGTCGCCGACGAACTCGATCTGAGGATGCTCGAGGCGGGTATAGGTGTCGACCTCGACGTTTTGAAACGCGCTTGGGAGTCCCAGGTTGTGGCACTGTTAATCAGTGCCACATTAACTAAACCTATCGATAGTGAGGCTATCACTGGTGGTCGCCAAGGTCAGCACACCGAGTACCTACACGATCTTTTAGCAGAAATGCAAGTCCTGCCTCGCAGTATGCCAAACCGTCAGTGGTGATAAAAAAACTATGGATTTAATGAGTAAAAATACCGAGATTCAACTGGCGCATGTGCGCAGCATACTCGACACCATAACCGATCCAGAGATACCCGCATTGACGATTAATGAAATGGGTATATTGCGCGGCGTCGAGATCGAGGCCGATACTGTCGTCGTAACAATTACGCCAACCTACTCAGGGTGCCCAGCAATCGACCAAATTACCGACGACATAACTGCCGCTCTTGCAAAACACGACTACCTGTCTGCTCGGGTTGCCTTAGTCTTATCGCCCGCTTGGACCACCGACTGGATGAGCGACGAAGCGAAAGAAAAACTGCGTCAGTACGGCATAGCACCGCCATGCAAAACCAGCCTGTTAGATGATTCTCAGGAAGATCCAGATGTCACTGTGATCGTCGCCTGTCCCAACTGCTGTTCCTTTAATACCCAGTTAGTGAGTCACTTCGGGTCCACTGCCTGTAAATCATTTTGGCAGTGTACAGATTGTCTCGAACCGTTTGACTATTTCAAGCCCATTTAGGCAATTCTATGGTTGATCAAGCAATTGTTACACGTATCCTTCAGGGTACACGCGACTCCGTTGTAATCGCGGTGCAAGTAGCCGACGAGCTGCGGTCTAAATACCGGTATAAACAGGGTCAAAATCTGACATTTATCAAGTCTTTTAACGGCCAGGAGGTGCGTCGCAGCTATTCGATATGCAGCAGTGTTAAAGATTCGGAATTACGGGTCGGTATCAAAAAAATTGAACATGGTATCTTTTCTAGTTGGGCTAACAGCCAATTAAAGGTCGGCGATACGCTGGAACTGTTGCCGCCCGCGGGCCATTTTTTCGTCGATCTCGACCCCGAGTCCAAGCGTCATTATGTCGGCGTGGCTGCAGGCAGCGGGATCACCCCAATCCTATCGATTTTAAAAACCACTTTAGAGACTGAACCAGCAAGTCACTTTACGCTAATTTATGGCAACAAAAGCACCGATACCATAATGTTTTTAGAAGACGTCGAGGCCCTGAAAAATCGCTACCCACAACGACTTCAAGTATTCCATATATTGAGTCGCGAGATGCAAAATGCAGAACTTCTTAACGGCCGCATCGATGCGCAAAAGATAGAGCGATTTCTCACTGTGCTAATTGACGCCAACGAAATCGATGATGTATTTTTATGTGGCCCATTTGAGATGGTCATGTCGACAAAAAATGCCTTCGCTAGTGCTGGCGTCGAACATAAACA
>JAPKCN010000218.1 GCA_028822945.1 Porticoccaceae bacterium
CGCCACCGCCACCGCCACCGCCACCGCAAGCGACAATACCTAAACTAAGGCCAATCAGTAACACTCTTTTTAACACTCTGTATGCCATGGTAATTGAATACCTTTAACAACCGAAATTAAACCGTCCGTACGCTATCCGCAAGCAATCTTAGTATAGCTAGACCCAAGATAGCACTCTAAAAATGCTGCCAATGCGACCCCGTCGTCAAATCAACCCATTAGCGGCGCAGCGCAATAGAATTGCTAAGAGCTAAGAGCTAAGAGCTAAGAGCTAAGAGCTAAACATACTGCCCGGCAGCATATCCAGATGACCAGGCCCACTGAAAATTGTAACCCCCCAAATGGCCTGTGACGTCGACGACTTCGCCAATAAAATACAACCCAGGATGGCGATGACTCATCATAGTTTTGGACGATAGCTCGGCGGTATCGACACCGCATAGGGTCACTTCAGCAGTTCTGTAGCCCTCGGTACCAGCCGGCGTCAACTGCCAGTTACTACAATGCACTGCGATCGAGGCAAGAGCTGAATTAGCGAACTCTGCCAGTGGTCTCTGGCGCGCAGTCGGCCAAAAAAGACCTTCTAAGAACTGTGTCACCGACTTCGGTAGATGTTGTTGCAAGGTGGTTCGCAGTAAACTTTTCGGAGATTCAGCTTTCATGGCCAACAACCATTGATAGACATCCAGATCCGGTAAAAGGTTAATCGTAATAGATTGTCCAGGTTGCCAATAACTCGAAACTTGTAACGCCGAGGGCCCGCTAATACCGCGATGTGTAAATAGCATATTGCCCCGAAAACTCGCCAATGCGCAGGACATTTGGACATCTATAGCGGTGCCAGACAACTCTGCCAACGCATTACCCAGATCGCCGCTAAAGGTAAAGGGTACTAACCCTGCGCTGCGCTGCAGTAACGTGAGGTCGAAATATTCGGCTAGTTGATAGCCGAATCCCGAACCGCCGAGTGTCGGAATAGACAGCCCCCCAGTAGCGATTACCAGTGCCTCACAGTCGTAAACGCCGTCTTGAGCGATAACACAGTAACCGGCGTTCTCTCGACTCGCAGAACTCTCACGCGACCTTACTGCGTCGATTGCCACACCCGTCTGCACGCGGACATTGCGATTGTCGCACTCGGTCAACAACATGTTAAGGATATCTTTTGACGATCGGTCGCAAAACAGTTCTCCGTGCTGACGCTCGTGATAGGCAATTCCATAGCTTTCAACTAAGCTAATAAAATCCCACTGGGTATAGCCTTTGAGCGCCGAAATGCAAAAATGTGGGTTGCTGGAGAGGAAGTTTTCTGAGGCTATATCGAGATTGGTAAAATTACACCTGCCACCACCAGACATCAGGATTTTCTTGCCGACTTTGTTGCTGCAGTCTAATACCAATACAGAGCGCCCGCGCGCGGCAGCCGTCGCAGCGCAAAACAAACCTGCAGCGCCCGCGCCAATAATGATGACATCAAATATTTTCATAGTGTCGGATAGTATGAGGGCATACTTAGCAAAGTAACGAGCGTTTTAGTTATCAAAAAATATCCAACCCCACGGGCGACCAGCTCAAACGGCATACATTAACCCTATGGCATGTTAACAGCTAAGCGGCGCTGGTTGTAAACCACAAAAAGTTTTCCTCAAAAGTGGACGGCTCCTAAAAATCTTTACACAGCGTATAAACAGTAACATCAAAAAAGCCGGTTGCTATCGCAACCGGCCTTATATTTTCGAATCCGCTGTCTAAAAACAGCTAGTTATTACTCAAAAATTGTAGTCAACCTTCATACCAATAAATCTTGGCGGTCCAAAGTTAGACCACACCCAGAGAGTTGCCACAGCCGCCGCATCGACTTGGTAAACTTCTTCGGTAAGATTTTTGGCAAACAAAGTGACCGCAACCTTTTCATCTGCCGTGGTATATCTCATTGAAGCGTTCATCACGGTATAGTCATCCATCTTGGTGTTACCCTTTTGGATAATAATGGCATTGCCAGTCGCGTCTAAGCCTTGTCCATTGGCCGGAAAGGGCTGTGATTCAGCGTCACTACTGTAAGCCATATTCCAGTTGTAGGTCAGGTTTGCTCCGCTAGCCAACTCATGATCATAAGTCGTACTGAGTCCAAAATTTAAATCAGGAGATCGAGTTGGTTCCAAGCCAGACAAGTCGAGTGTCGGGTTTGCTGCAGCATAAGCCGCGCCGACGCCCATGGTTCCATAAACTGCCTGCGCACCGGAACCGGTTAATTTATAGTCATTAAATTCGTGATCCAGAGTACCAAGATTAAAGTCGACCCTGAAGTTATCGGTCGGTAGCCAGGTGACCTCTAACTCAACACCTCTGGCCTCCGATTCACCGTTGTTGACAACCTTGGTCTCCTGAAAAGTATCACCCTGAGGCGTCTGCACAGTAACTACCTGAGTTCGTAAAAGGTTTTCATACGTTACATTAAACGCGGCTATATTGACTCGCAGGTCGCCATCCAAGAAATCACCCTTCATACCAATTTCATAGCTTTGCGATTCCTCTGGCTGATAAGGTACAGCACAGCCTACATTTGTGCCGCAGGTTTCGGCAAAACCGCCCGCAATGAAGCCCTTAGAGGCGCTACCATAAACCATGACGTCATCACTCAGGCGATGGTTAAGAACAAATCGCCAGGTGTTTGCTGACCACTTTTCACTCGCTCGCACATTGGTATTGAAATTTGATTCGGGAAGAGGATTCACATGCGGTCCCTGCCACATGGCCTCACTGAAGAAGTCATCCCCAGCATTTTTACCGAACTGGAGTCTGAAAAAATCCTTTTCATCGGTAGTGCGACGGATGCCCGCTGTAACCGAGGTAGAGTCGCTAATATCGTAGGTTCCATCCAAATACAATGCGTTACTCTTTCGTTGTTGCTGAGTTTGCTGAGTATCTGTAACCTCATTGAACCCGGACTGGGCGGCGAAGTACTCATAGAAACCCAAGTGTGCGAAGGCTATCATATCTACATCGTCCTCATAGTAGGCGGCGCCCGCTACAAAGTTGAAAGGCCCGTCAAACTGACTAACGACGCGGATTTCCTGTTGGAACATCTCGCGCTTTGAGTTTCGACTAGCATCATAAAGGCTAGTCATCTGCTCGGCAGTGTAATTACTAGCCAAAACTTCCTCTTGGTCCCTCATGGCAGTAATGGACCTTATCGTATAGTTATCAAGATGAAAATTTTGTGTGAGATAAACTCCCTCCACATCCACAGCGTGCCCGTTGGCGAAATCAACTACCCTGTCCTGTGTGTCGGACTGAGCCGATGCCCAAGGATCCGTCCAGCCGCGCGCATCGTTACCTTTGAACCCAAATAAGTCCCAAAC
>JAPKCN010000219.1 GCA_028822945.1 Porticoccaceae bacterium
CATCATCACACCGGCCAGTCAATTGGGACAATAGAAAATCATCGCTGCCGGCTTTCCAATATCGGCAATGTTACCCCAGGTCTAGTCGGGCTCTCACCTGCCGTCACGTCTTCGGATCGCTAAGGATATGTCGTCGTCGACAACGTCTGCGAGATCAGCAATTGCTGGAAAATATTGGGAGGATTGGACTGGGCAACTACTCAGCGCAATCGCCCATCTCTTGTTTTATTTTTTATAGTTGGGGCCCGGGGGAATTTGGCAGTTTTGAACGCTCCGAGCAGGTGTTAACGGTAATAGCGGTCGGGGTCTTTTATCTATAGCTAAGACACTTTCACTAAGAGCCCATAGAGTGGTTATGGAGCGCCCTAAGTTATGGCGTGCGACCCGCAATGCACAAACTTTAAACAGTCGTATTGTGGGCTCACTTTAAGCTCTAACGGACGACCCCAATTAACAGCGATGCCGGCTCTCGTATAAATAAACACTCGCAGGGATAGACGCTGTTGCCGGTAGCTTTTCCAGTAGCATTAACCCCTAAGAACCCAAGGGACAACCACTTCCAAAAGCTCTACTCCAAAATCTGATCGGCGTAATTAAAATAGTCGGCAATCGCTAAACCGGCGGCGACACTGGTGAATGGATCGTGTTCTACAACTTTGCCAGAAAATTGATTTTCCAAAATATCTTTGACCGCCGGAATTAACGATGAACCGCCGGTGCGCAGAACAATATCAATATCGTCGGCGCTCAACTGTGCCTTGGCCAACACCAGGGTAATCGCCTGCTCTAATTCAAATAGCATATCCGAAATCAACACTTCAAATTCCCAGCGCTCTAGATGCACCTCAACATCAATTTCGGGGATATCCAACACCGCAGTGTCGTTAATAGATAACTGCGCTTTGAAAGCCTTGATAGCCTCGAACACTTGATAGCTATAATTTTGATTGATCAGATCATATAAACGCCGGAACTTGATGGCGCCGTCATCACTCTGCGCCATGCGCTGCATCACCGGCGCTGTATATTTGTTTTGATTGAGCATATAACTAACCGGCCAATTGATCAGCAGCTCTTCAAAATCGCCAAAGGGAAAGAGGGTATCGACCTCGGTACCGTCTACCACGCGCGTCCAACGCTCACCTTTGCCCAATAAGGGAAAGATCAGCTCGCGAAAAATACTCTGATCGATTTTATCACCACCGAGGGCGATACCGTGGGTGGCCTCGACTTCAAAAGTCGCGCCAGTACGCCGCAAAATACAGAAGTCCAAAGTACCGCCCCCAAAATCGACCGTCAATAACCGCTCGTCATCCGCCTCTGGGTGCTCGTGAAGGTAACTGATTGCGGCGGCTGTCGGTTCCGGGCAGTAACATTGCTCGACAATACCGGCATGCCTATAGGCCTCGCCGAGCCGCGCTAGAGCCACCTGATTACGACTACGCTCGCCACCTTCAAAATTAACCGGATGGCCAATACAAGCATGACCGGCACCGTCGACAAGGCGTTCAATGGCATGCCGAATACCGACCAATATCGGTGTCACCAACGCCACTAAGCGAAACTGGCGTTCAAAAATTGGCGTGCGTTCACTTGAGGGATTACCTAGCAGACGCTTGGTACCGCGGAACAAGCGACCAGGCAAGCCGGTGTCATTGAACGCCTGACCGAAGACCTTGGTAGTTTCACTGTCTGCCGCGGGGCCATCTGCGCTACCCGCACTGGTGCGCGCCTCGCCCAGCACCTCGGCACTCAATTCAACGCGGCGACCCTGATTACCAGCAATGTACTCATCGATTGCCGCCTGGCCGATGAGTATAGAAAAATCTCGCTCGATATAGTTCGCTGAAGGCATAATCGCCTGCTCACCAGCCAGATTGACTAACCGCAAGCGCTCGCCGTCGAATACCGCAGCGGCGCTGTTGCTGGTGCCGAAGTCTATGCCTATACCGGCTTTTGGGGAGCTCTTATCGGGGTTGAAAATCATGGTCGAAGGGCAGCTAAAAAAACGTTTGTCATAATAACCTAAGCGAGCGCTACAACCGAGTCCTAAAGTTCACTAAGTATACGCTTAAGGATTAATTTTCATCTGATCGATCAGCGTGAATATTACCCATAGTCACAATCACCGTCGACACCATGGTGACCACATCATCCAATTGAGCGGTTACAGTCATAGTATTATTAGTCTTCGCCAATCTGCCAAATTCTTTGACCCACTGCTCGCCAACACCCAAGTTACCTGCCTCGCGACCGCCCTTCTCGATCAGCCCGCTAGCAACGTCACAAAGGCTCTTAGCCACCAGTGTTATCACTTAAGCGCGTCCCTCTGCCTAGTTAATCTAGCAGGTCTTCTCTATCTCTGACAGGTTGATTTCCTCTTGGTGCTAGGCTCCCGTCTGTTTTTCCAACGCATCCTTAACCAAGGCGGGCGGTACAATATCTTTAATTGTATGCAGTAAAAGTTTCACTTCTCATGGATCGACGGCGCGATCTACCGCGGCCACTATTTGCGAATTAATCGTCTCGCGATCTTTAAAAGTGCGATTTAACTCAATCTTCCCAATCTAGGAGCACAAGGTTGTCTGCGCCAGTTGCAACCTCGCATAGATGTAGCCGTGTATTTCATAACTCGCGGCAGGCGCGTCATTAACCTGCATATAAAGCACCCCATCGATAACCACAAAGATGTTAGCTTGGATAATACAATACACGACTGCGGCGGCAAATCTGTAGTTTGCTCTTCGAGAGTGTGCCGGGAAGTGCCGACATCGATAAAGGGAATTCACAAGTGAAAACAAGCATCCTGTGTTTTTGATTATTTGCCGAGTCGCTCGATCACAGATTACTCACACTTCGGCACAAACCGCGCGTTATGTGCATGCCTTAGTGTAACAACGTTTTCTCCCACCATAATGTGACCTTAATGCTAGAGAGCAAGAGCTTGCGTGCTTGAGGGTCAAACGCTAATAATGTGGTGTCGATATGAGCATGCTAGCTGACGATGAGATGTGCAAACACTCCCTACTTTATTCTATGCGCTAGAAGACATTCTTGAGCGAAGACCTAAACATCAAAAAAACCGACTATATCTTTGCTACTCAATATGAAAACAGGAGGACTGCAATGCGATATCTATCCAATATGTTTTCACAGTTATTACGAGAGGTGAATATGTCTAAAGGCCGACTGGGTGAGGATAGAAGTCTTTACTCATTAAGACACACATCTCTTATTTTTAATCTGTCTCAACCTAATGTAGATTTATTAGACATCGCTAGTCGCGCCGATACGTCAATGAAACTGTCATCATTATTTTGATAGCCACCATCCATACAACCCTATGTAAATCAATCG
>JAPKCN010000037.1 GCA_028822945.1 Porticoccaceae bacterium
GGATCGCGCGGTATTTGAAGATCTACTCTATCAAAACGTCGCTCCAGCAGGCGGACAGGCAGACGCTCAGTCCGAGACACCTACCGGGTTGATGCTCGGTACCGGTACGCGGGTTGTCGCGACCGAAAAATTACATGCCCAAGGCAATATTATCCAAACCGAGAACTCGATGGATGTATCTGTTTCTGGCGACGGCTACTTTGCTATTCAGCAGGCGGATGGCACGCTGGCATACACCCGGGACGGAGCCTTTAAAATGTCGTCTACTGGCCAGTTGGTAACTCATGGAGGCGAGGTACTGACGCCCGCCATCACCATCCCCCAAAACGCTGCCGGAATCACTATCGGCCGAGATGGTACAGTGACAGTAGAGCTTGCGAATGGCGGTGGCGCTACACAGGTAGGACAAATTCAGGTCAGCAGGTTCATCAATAACTCGGGGCTGTCGCCCATGGGTCGAAACCTAATGAAAGAGTCGGTTGCCAGTGGTGCGCCGATCGTGAGTATCCCCGGCGCTGACGGCGCCGGCATGTTGATGCAGGGAGCTCTCGAGGCGTCTAACGTTAACGTGGTCGAAGAAATGGTTAACATGATCGAGACCCAGCGCGCTTACGAAGTTAACTCTAAGGCGATTTCTGCAGCTGACGGCATGCTGCGATTCCTCAACAATAACCTATAGGTTTGAAGTCATGTTTCAGCTGAAACTAGTTGTTAGCTTGTTTTTGTCAGCGCTGTTAGTCGGTTGTGCGACAGAGCCGCGTATGATGCCAAGTGCCGATTTTGCGCCGGTCATGCCGATTCCCGAGGCCAGAAATGAGCAGGTAACGGGTGCTATATTTAGCAGCGGACGAGGACTTTTTGGTACCCACCGAGTCTATCAGCCCAATAACATGAAAGTTGGCGACCTTGTAACGGTCGAGTTTACTGAAAGTATGAGAGCCGGTCGGTCGGGTGAGTTGAAAACTTCGCGTGAATCTGAGAATGATGTGTTGACTACCGACATTGTTAAGCGAGCCGCTGCCGCACTAGGCGTCGGCGGAGGCTTGGCCGCTGGATTGTCTGCAGATCAGGTTAACAAGGCGAGTATCACCAACGATGGTTCGGGCAGCGCAAGTCAAACGCAGAATTTGGCTGGAAAAGTAACCGCCATGGTTGTGGAGATTTTCGCCAACGGTAACATGATGATCGTCGGTGAGAAGCAGCTAGCTTTTACTGAAGGCAGCGAGTTTGTTCGGATTAAGGGTATCATCCGACCGGCAGATATTCAGCCGAATAATACCGTATTGTCAGATCGCATCGCCAACGCGCAAATTTCCTACCGTGGCGATGGTGAGTTGAGTAGCGTCAGCAAGAACGGCTGGGGCACTAAGTTGCTTTACAACCTGTGGCCCTTTTAGGGTAGCTGGAGAGATGTTAATGAGAAAATTTACAACCCTGTTGTGTCTTTTGGCGATGTTTCATACAACTGTATTCGCGGATAGAATTAAGGACTTAACAACGGTCGCTGGCGTCCGCTCGAACCAGATTGTTGGGTTTGGGTTGGTGGTCGGTTTGGCGGGTACGGGCGATGGCAAGGATTTAAAGATCTCAGCGCAAGTCTTGCGCACGACGCTATCTGGTCTCGGGATCAGCATCGACGGCCCGATCAGTGATTTCGACATCGGCGATCAGGTGGCTTCGACTGCATTTGGCGCTGCTGGCGGAGAGCTTAAGTTAGAAAATGTTGCGGGTGTGATGGTGACTGGAGAGCTACCTCCATTTGCTAAGCCGGGTCAGCGCGTCGACATTAATGTGTCGGCGATCGGCGTGGCAGAGTCGCTGCGCGGTGGTGTCCTAGTAATGACCGAGATGCGTGGTGTGGACGGTGAAGTCTATGCGCTTGCGCAGGGGCCATTGACAGTGACGGGACTGACGGCAAATGCTGCCGGAGCGAGTGTGCAAGTCGGTGTTCCTACCGCGGGACGTATTCCCAACGGTGCCATGGTCGAGCGTATGGTTCCTAATCCGTTTGAAGATTCAGATCACATTGTTTTGAATGTCCGGGAGTTCGACTTTTCCACCTCTTATGCAGTCGCGAATGCGATAAACGATAATTTCGGCGCTGGCACAGCCAGCTCCATCGACGGCGTCTCAATAGCCATACAAGCACCTCGCGATCGCTCGCAACGCGTTGCTTTTGTGAGCATGGTTGAAAATCTTCAAGTGGTTCCAGGCGAGCCGCCGGCGCGTGTGGTAATCAATTCGCGCACTGGTACTGCGGTCATTAACCGCAACGTGAGGGTTTCTGCAGTGGCGGTCACACACGGTACCATTTCGGTGAGTATTTCAGCGACTAACGAGGTGAGTCAACCTGGCGCGCTCGGCGGCGGCAACACCGCTGGGGTACAAAACGCGACAATAAAATTCTCCAAGGGTACGAACAAAATGGTGATGTTCCAGCCAGGAGTTGACCTGCGAGAAATTGTCAACGCGATTAACCAGGTAGGTGCTTCACCATCGTCAGTTATAGCGATTTTAGAAGCTATGAAAACCTCTGGTAGTCTGCGTGCTGAGTTGGTGATTATTTAATATGGAAAATTTTAAAGTCTCATCTCAGTCTTACCACGATTTTGCTGGGCTCGGCGAGCTCAAAGCTAGGGTAAAGAACGACGATAAAGGCGCGGCGCGTGAGGTCGGCCAGAAGTTTGAGGCGATGTTTATCCAGATGATGCTGAAGTCGGTTCGTGATGCTAATGAGCCTTTAAAGAGCGACTTAATGAGCTCCCAGGCACAGGATACTTTTGAAGAGATGTATCACCAGGAATTGGCTCAAGAGATGTCACAGCGCGGCGTGTTCGGTCTCGCCGAGTGGTTGACCGACACGATTCAACAGCAGACCGGTAATATTAAAGCGATTGACAGCTATCAGCAGGCATCGTCAATGCCGGTAAATTCAGCTGTCGAACAGCGTGTTATGCCGATTGAACAGGCCAAGCGCAGTTTTGCGACAAATGTCCAGGATATTAAGTAATGTATGTACGCAAATTGTTATGTACCGCTCGCATGCAAACCGTTAGGTCAGTGCTATGAGTGATATGTTTTCCATTGGCGCAAATGCGATACAACAGTACCGCCATTCACTGACAACTGTCAGTAACAATATCGCCAATTTAAATACCGAGGGTTATTCGCGGCAAATCTCCAACGTGTCTGAGTCTGCGCCGGTCGAAAAAGGCAATATATTTCTTGGCACTGGCGCGCGTCTAGAGGGTGTAGTGCGCTCCTATGACCAGTTCACAGAGAGTAGCTTGCGAAACAGCAACAGCGACCTAGAGACCCAACAACCGCAGGTCGGCTACGCCAACCGCATTATCGACTTGATGGGCTCTCAGACTGCTGGTCTCTCTAGTGCTTTGGATCAGTTTTTTGCCAGTGCTGCCGAATTGAGTGTCGACCCCGCATCGGTGACCACACGGGGCGGATTTTTACGTGACGCCGATGTCCTTGCTTCGCGCTTTCGCGAGTTGGCAGGAGGCCTCTCGGGGATTGAAGCCGAGACACGCGCCGAACTCAACCAGCAAGTAGCTACCATGAATACGCTGACTGAGCAGATGGTTTTGGTCAATAAACAACTGGCGCGCAAGAGTACGGCTCAAAAGCAACCGCCGGGCTTACTCGATCAGCGCGACGCAATCCTAAGAGATATGTCTGCGGTTACGCGAGTGCACGTCACTGAGCAAACGTCTGGTCAGGTATTGGTGCGATTGGGCAGCAGCGGCGGTACGTCGCTAGTAGCAGACACGGGCGCGACCATGTTAGGCGTTGAGTATTCTGAAAGCGACCCTGGCAGGGTCGATCTGATTTCTAATCCATATGGCGATCCACAGGTCACAAGCTCGGTTAGCAGCGGGGCGCTGGGTGGTTTGATGAACGTTCGCAGCCAGACGTTGAGTCCGGCAATGGACAGCTTTGACCGACTTGCTCAGACCCTAGTAAAAGAGGTCAACGAAATACACGCGGGTGGTTTGGATGCCTACGGCAAGCGTGGCAAAGAATTGTTCAAGGTCGAGGCGATCTTTGAGGTGTCAGCGCCCACCATAGCCGGCGATGTAGATGTTGAGATCGCGGTGGCAGATCCGGATGCATTTAAATATGCGCCCTTTGAAATGCAGTACATGGCAACTGACAAGGTCTGGAAAATCCAAGACAAGGTCAGCGGCGCAGTGAGCTTTTCTCCTCCGGGCGTTTCGGTAGTCGAGCACGCTGGGTTGACGCTAAGCTTTGATGGCAAGCTCAGCGACGGCGACACATTCTTTATTGATCCAAAGATGCGTCCAGCGGCAGGCATGCAGATGGTTCAGACCGACCCCATGTCGATAGCGGCCGCGGCTCTGATGCGTGTTGTGCCAGCTAACAATAACGTCGGCGATGCCAAGGGCAATATCAGTTTTGATCAAACCCTTGAGTTCGAGGGCTTTCAGTTTGGTAAGAGCGTTACCCAGCTGATCAATAATCCGAATGCAATCTCCGATAGCAATGTGATCGGTAATAATATTCAGCCGGCGTTCGTAATCCCGCGTGGCGTGGCAGATGTGTCACTGCTAATGGACATACCCAAGGATAGTAATTTACAGCTTCAGGTAATGACCCACGAGGGCGTACACGTATTGGGGCATGCCATCGACAGCGACACCCAGGCGGGTATGCTCTCGCTCGACGGTGGCTTTCGCGACGGCAGTCAATATAGCAGTTCCTATCTCAATGCCGAGGGTGACAACGCCTACCTCAACATGGGCTTGACCTATGGTTATCTGGCCAACAGCAGCACCCAAACAAGCTACCAAAACAATGCCGCTGGTACTGGCCTCGACGTGGTCAATGCGGCGATTCCGGCAAATGCCTACAGTGAACGTGTCTCACTGACCGATAATACCGCGGCCAGCTCGGTCGATATTATTAGCAACGGCGCGTTAAAGCTGAACGGCCATTCGCTTGGCGCGCTTACGCTGTCAGCTGGCATGAAGAGCTCAGCGGCGGCAATGGCCACGTGGATTAATAGCTCAGTCGCCACCAAGGCCGGTGTGACACAACCGACCACGCTAACGGCCAAGGCGACTGACTTAGATTACAATTCGTTAGTGTCAATTAATGGCACCACGATCGCCCACGGCAGTCCAGCACCGGCATCGGCCAGTGATCTGGCAACGCTTATCAATGCCCAGAGTTCGACTACCAATGTAACGGCGTCCGCTACTGCGCTTGGGGGGGTGACCCTTACCAATGCCAGCGGTTATTCCGGCCAGCCGATTGTTCTAGGTAATCCAGACGACACATCGGACACTAACGGCTTGGGGCAGGCAAACAAAACCTACACCAGCATTGGCGTTACCGCGGTGGCAACTAATTTCATTAACTCTAACAAGGCCCAATTTAATTTTGCGGAAAGCGTAAGCATCAATGGCACCACGATCAGCGGCAACTACACAGCAGATCCGAGTGCGGTTGGTTTAGCGGCACTCATCAACGCGCATACCGCTGCCACAAAAGTAGTGGCGACCGCGAACACCAACGGTAGCCTTTCCCTATCCAATTCGGTCGGTTATGAAGGCGAGAATATTGAGCTTGGCAACCCAGGTAGTTCATCGACTACCAATGCCCTCGGCCAGTTAAATAAAGTGTATACCGGTAGTCTCAATATGAGCAGTGACGACAAGGTGAGGTTTACCTTCGGTGCCAATGGCATGCCGTCGGATCTTGCCGAGCTCGGGCTGCGGACGGGTCTCTATGTTGATGGCTCGGTGTCAGAAGATCTCGCAGTATTTGTGGCTGGCGAAGGTGTGGCCTCGATATCTGCGGGATTCACTGAGCAAAAATTGGACGCCAGTAGAGAGCGCCAGAAAGACGCGCCGTTTATGGTGTCGTTTACCTCGGGCTCTGAGTACATCATCACGGATACCCGCAGTGCTACCGTGGTTGCGACGCGCGAATTCGTGCCAGGTGACGACATCACCTATCAGAATTTCACGCTTGCTTTGGATTCTCAGCCGGTTATCGGCGATACCTTCAAAATCGAAGAGAACATTGACGGCGTGGGCAATAATGGCAATATTTTGTTGATGGTAGATTTGCAAAATAAGCCAGTGGTTGACGGTTATCAAACTATTAGCGATGCCTATATTGATGTGGTTAGTACCGTTGGCAATAAAGCTACCTTGAGCAGAATCTCGCAGGAGGCGTTGCAGGTCGTTTACGACCAGGCAGTCGAGTCTCGAGATGCAATATCGGGCGTGAGCTTGGATAAAGAAGCCGCAGATTTGATTCGGTTTCAACAGGCCTATCAGGCCTCGGCACAGGTCATTCAGGTGGCTTCAAAATTATTTGATTCAATACTAGGGCTGAGATAAGGGGAGCCTTACTATGCAGATTTCTACAGCGCAAATGTTTGCCCGCGGCGTCGAGCAAATGAGTGATCAAAAGACTAAAGTCACTGAGATGCAAGCCAAGCTTAGTACTGGCAAGCAGATCATCAATCCCAGCGACGATGCGGAAAAGGCTGGCACCATTCAGCGTATAAAAACTGCTGCAGGGCGCCAAGACAGCTATGAGAAAACTCTCAACTCGATGAATGATCGACTGGCTACAGAGGATGCGGCGCTGCGCTCTATCGACAACGTCATGCAGCGAGTGCGTATACTGGCAGTGCAAGCGAGTAGTGACGCTACATCTCCGGCTGACAAAAAGATTCTCGCTGTCGAGGTGGAATCTCTGCGTGGCGAGTTGTTGAGCTTGACCAATATTCAGGACAGTACCGGCAATTATGTGTTCTCAGGTTCGAAGATGCGCACCGCGCCTTACCAAGCAGACTCTTCTGGTGCCGTGACCTATCAGGGCGATAACAATATTATGGAGGTCAACGTCTCCGATCAGCGCCGTATGTCGGTCAATCGGCCCGGTAATGACGTGTTTATTCCAGTGCTTCGAGATTCGGTGGATCTTGAAGGTGCACAAGCAAGCTTTAGTGTCGACCCCATGGCGGCGCGCTATTCGTTCACTCCACCGACCGGTGCCAGCGATGCGCTCACGTTAAGTGACGGCACTACCACCCTGAACATACCTGTTCCGGTAGCTGGCGTGTCCGGTGTAGCGGCCAGCTATAACGTAGCAATTTCGGACGCCACAGCTCTGGGTACTACGACAACTTTCTCCGACGGCACCAACGTCGTGACACTTGCGTCTGTGCCTGCAGATTTGGCGGCTGCGGCGGCACAAATCAACGACACATCAAACATGACGACCGGCTCTGCACTACTTTTTACCGCATCGGTAAATGATGCAGCTAACGGGCTGAAGTTTACCTACAATATTACGGGAGTAGTTTCCACGGCCCCGACTGGTACGAACACCGCCAGCGCCACTGTGACGAATCCCATAGCAGGCGTAACGGCGGTAACCGATGTCAACGGCGGAGCGGCGTATTCGTCAGCGGCGCAGATGCTGACTGAAATACGCCAAGCTGCTAATTATGACGCACTCGATTATACCGTTCAGCTGGATTCGAGCAGCAGTAAACTGGTGTTTGACGCCAAAACCTCGGGCGCCAAGACTATTAGTAATGTTCCGGCATTCAGCCAGTCGGTGAGTACCGATTCGGCCAGGGCAGAAATACAGCGAGGCGTCACCGGTGTGGTTGACCCCGCGTCGGTTAATCGCACGTCGGGACCAGAGCGGATAGGCTTCTTTACGGTGATTGAGGATTTTATGATTGCCCTAGATACCAATGATGGCGATGGCGCCAGACGTGCTCTTAAAGAGGTTTCGCTGATGACAGATAATTTATCTCTGTCGATGGCAAATGTTGGTGGGCGTATGAACGAAATACAATCCCAGTTCGATGTGCTTTCGGATACCAAGATACGGTTCGCGGCAATGCTATCTCTGGAGGAAGACCTCGACTACGCCAAAGCGGTGTCGGACCTGACTGCAGAGATGCTGTCACTGGAGGCGGGACAGGCAACGTTCGCAAAGATTTCACAGATGAATCTATTTGATTATATTCGCTGATCGGGTATGGCTAATAGGCATAACGCCTAGACGATAGACAAGGTACAGAGATACAGCATGGCAGAATCAACAACCTCAAGTAGCTCGGGATCGACCGCAGCGTCGACGATTTTAACGACCCTCGGGGCCGGCTCTGGTATCGATATATTCAAGATGTCGCGTGACTTGACGGATGTTGAGAAGCTGCCGAAGCAAGAAAAAATCAATGATAAAATCGAGGCAAGTACCGCGCAGGTATCTGCATATGGCTTGGTCAAGTACCAGCTTGAGGTATTGAAGCTGTCGTTTGAGGGTTTGAATGATGCCAATGAAATGGCTACTAACACCTCATCCTCGACAAATGCTACGGCGGTTAGTTTTACGTCGATGGACGGTACCGCTCAGGTCGGTTCCTACGACGTTAGCGTGTCTTCTCTGGCTAACGGTCAGCAGTCCAAGTCAATAGAGTACACAAGCGGGACCCAGGCATTAAACGGCGGGACCGCATTTAATATTACACTTGGTGTTGGCACGACGGGTGGAACCCAAGTAAATACTACAATTGCGGTGGCGGCCGACACGCCGCAGGGTATCGTCAACGCGATTAACGGCGGAGACTACGGGGTCACTGCGACTCTGGTAGATACCGGAACCGCGGGCACCGCCAAGCGTATTATCTTGTCAGGCAGCAGCGGCACGGCCAACGCCTTCACCATCGCCACTGCAGCCATTGCCGGTGACAATGACGGGGTGCCGGATTTAGGTTTTACTGGTGCCGAGCAGGCGGCGGTATATAAAATGCCGTTTGTGAATGCCGACGCAAGCGGGGCGACCAGCGATCAGAACTTAACTTTTTCGTTCGGTGGGAAAACCGCCACCATA
Source organism: Porticoccaceae bacterium (assembly GCA_028822945.1). Lineage (GTDB taxonomy): Bacteria > Pseudomonadota > Gammaproteobacteria > Pseudomonadales > Porticoccaceae > TMED48. The sequence continues at coordinate 8,902 of JAPKCN010000037.1, forward strand.
GACTTATTTGACGAGGGCAGCGCTAATGCTGCGCGCTACACCGCGCGTAGCGACACTAACCTACTGGCGGCAATAAACGCCCAGCTCGACGCTCAAGGTATCGGCTTTACTGCGTCTGATAACACAAGTGACGGCTTTACATTCACCCAGGATACGGCCGGCGTAGTAGCCAGCAGTCCAACTATGACAGTGGATGGCGGAGCTGTTTCTGTTACGAGGACCACCGAGGGTAAGGACAGTAACACTATGCAATCGGCTAGTGACGCGGTGATTAATTTTAATGGCCTTACCATCACCCGCGCGAGCAATACCATTAACGATGTGGTTACTGGGGCCGTGCTGTCGATCAACCAGATTACCGAGACCTCGACCGGCGCAAACCCTGCGCGAGTGTCTATTTCAAGTGACACCAGCACACTCAAAGGGAAGGTGCAGGCGCTGGTGACGGAGTACAACAACTTTAACGGTCTGATGAGTGAGCTCGGCTCGAGTGCGACCGACGACGAAAACGACATGATGGGCGCTTTGCGGCGAGACACCGCGACGGTCCGCTATATACAAAATGCGCTTCGCACATCAGTGCTTAGTGATTCCAGCACAAAGGTTACGGGCAGTATAGAGGGCCTTCGAGACATCGGCGTGTCCATGGACAAGTCCGGTAATCTGACCTTTGATGAGAAGTCATACGATAGCGCGATCACCGCCAATTACGACAACGTCGTGACCATGCTGACCGCGGACACCACCAACCAAAGTGAATACAGTACGGCGGCTGCAGGTCTCTCGCAAGATATTGCTAAAGTGCTGGATAACTTAGGCGATACCGACAGCGTTTTGAGCACTCGCAACACCACAGCCGAAACCGCAATTGAAACCTATGAAGAAGAGCTGGCCGATCTAGAGAAGCGCATGGAGGCGGTCTACGACCGATACCTATCGCAGTTCTCCGCAATGGAGGGCATGATGAACTCGATGAACGGAACCAAGGATTACCTCGAGGGCCAGTTAGAGTCCCTTTCCAAGGCATATGATAGTTAATTGACGTTTGTGGTATTAAGTATCGCATGACTGAGGTTGGCTCCTCCCTGGTTCGCCCCGATGCTATTCTTCGCCGTTACCTAGCGGTAGACGACCGACGGCAGCCAAGTCGCAATTGCTGGGAAAACCGCCAGCATCAGCATCAGCAGCAACTGTAGGCCAATAAAGGGCAGAACGCCACGGTACATGTCGGCGGTTTGAATTGTCTCTGGCGCCACCCCGCGTAGATAAAATAAAGCAAAGCCAAACGGCGGCGTCAGAAAAGAGGTTTGTAGATTGATGGCGATCATCACGCCCAGCCAGATTGGGTCGAGCCCCATGGCAAGTAGTATTGGCGCCACGATGGGGACCACCACAAAGGTGATCTCGATAAAATCAAGAATGAACCCCAGCGCAAAGATTACCACCATGACCAGCAACGTCGCGCCAAATAGACCGCCTGGCATGTCTTGAAAAAAATCAGCCACTAGTTCTTCTCCGCCAAATCCGCGAAATACCAGCGAGAATACCGCCGCGCCGATCAAGATTAAGAACACCATCGAGGTTATGTGGGTTGTCGATTGCATCACGGTACGCAGATTCTGCCAGCTCAATTGGCCCTTGAGCAAGGCCAGCAGCATGGCGCCAAAGGCGCCGACGCCGGCGGCTTCTGTTGGCGTTGCCGCGCCTGCGAGAATTGAGCCAAGCACCGAGAAGATCAAGAAAATTGGCGGCAACAGGTTTGTAAAGGCGCGCCGCAGTCGGGTGTTAAAGGCTTCTTGGGTTATCTTTGGCGGGCGCTGAGGTTTTACAAACAGGATCAGGTACAGGCAGTAAAGGCAGACCAAGATGAGCCCCGGAACGACTGCGCCAACAAACAGATCGCCGACTGAGACGGTTTTCGGTGAAAAAACCCCCATGTTGAGCTGTGCCTGTTGGTACGCGCTTGACAGGGTGTCACCGAGCAGCACCAGTGCAATCGATGGCGGGATAATCTGTCCAAGAGTGCCTGTGGCGCAGATCATGCCGCTGGCTTGCGACGGAGAGTAGCCATGTTTTAGCAGTGTCGGGAGCGACATTAAGCCCATAGTGACGACCGTGGCGCCGACAATTCCGGTGCTCGCGGCGAGCAACGCTCCGACCAGAATGACAGAGATACCGAGGCCATTACGCAGACCGCCGAGCAGGTCTGCCATGCTCTCCAAGAGATCTTCCGACAACCGCGACTTTTCTAGCATGACGCCCATCATGACAAACAACGGCACCGCAATCAGTGTGGTGTTGCCCATAATGCCGAACAATCGATTGGGCAGAGCCTGAAGATAGGCGCTGTCAAAATGGCCTGTGTAGGTGCCCACAGCTGCGAACAACAGCGCGGTTCCAGCCAGTGACAGAGCCACCGGATAACCCGCCAATAGGATTGCGCAGGTGCAGGCGAACAGTAGAAACGGGATCACATCGGCCATTAACGATCGCACTCGATCTGATTATCGGTTCGCGCAGCGGTGACCTGGCCGCGCTCGCCAAAGATCAGTTCGACCTGTCGCAAGGCACCGGCAAACCCCTGGGTTAGCAGCAGTGCCGGCATCAACAGCAGTAGGCCTTTTAAAACGTAGACAAAGGCGATCCCGCTGCGCTCCTCTGAGCGCTCGGCAATACTCCAACTTGCCAGCACATAATCCCAACTGGCGAAGAAGATTAGCAGACACACCGGCAGCAGAAACAGCAATGTGCCGCTGAGATCAATAATAGCTCGGCGCCGGGGGCTAAATTGGCGATAAAAAATATCTACCCGTACATGGCCACCATGTTGCAGTGTATAGGCAATGCCGAGCATGAAGGTTGTTGCATGCAGGTAACTAACCGATTCCTGCAGAGCGACGGAACCCATGGTAAAGCAGTAGCGCATTACAACGATTGTCACAACAATCAGCATCATCAGCAGGTTGAGCCAGGTCAGTAAGCGACCGATGCGATTGATGACTGCGTCTATGCGGTCGGCAATTTGGATAGTGAGGTTCACAGGCGGTCGAATGTCTCTGGCTTTTGAGGTCGTTGCACGCGCTCTTACGCGCACAAGTATAGCCTTATTTCAGCTTACCTTAAACCTAACTGGGTATTGCTCAAAGCGCTCTGTTTGCGGATTCTTTGGGGGTGTAAGCGTTAAAAGTTTTCTCACTGCTGTCGATCTCTGATCTGTAGGTGATTGATTTTTAGGTGCAGCGCGTCTCACAAGGCAGCGGTATTGGTTGGTGATCACTGAGGTAAAAGGGTATGGCAAGCTTTGATGGCGGTATCAATGCGGCTAATTCGGCTGCGGTAGCGGCGGATATGTTGC
>JAPKCN010000038.1 GCA_028822945.1 Porticoccaceae bacterium
TTTTTTTAGTGGTACCGAGAATTGGCACGATTTCGCCTTGGTCGAGTAAGGCAACCGATATAGCACGCAACTGCGGGCTGCAGAGGATTCAGCGCATCGAGCGCGGCGTTGCCTTTGTGATTGCTAGTAGTAAGGTGTTCGATGCGGCACCGCGCGCGCAGATAGCAGCTCTTTTACATGATCGTATGGTCGAAACGGTGCTCTACGGAGTCGCCGATGCCGAAATACTATTTTCCCGCCAGCAACCGCGTCAGTTGATCACTATCGATATATTGACGGGAGGCGTCGAGGCGTTGCGGCGTGCGAACGTCGATCTTGGCTTAGCGCTCGCCTCTGACGAAATAGACTACCTTTTGACAGCATTTTTAGAGTTGCAAAGGAATCCCTCGGATACTGAATTGATGATGTTTGCTCAAGCCAATTCAGAGCATTGCCGGCATAAAATATTTAATGCGTCTTGGACTCTCGATGGCGTCCTTCAGCAGCGATCGCTATTCGATATGATTCGGAACACTCACCATTTGAGTGGTGAGGGGGTGCTGTCTGCCTATTCTGATAATGCTGCGGTTATCACTGGTTCCGAGGGTGGACGTTTTTTTCCCGAACCGAATACCAGAGAGTATCGTTATCAGCATGAACCGGTGCACATATTAATGAAGGTTGAAACGCACAATCACCCCACTGCAATAGCCCCTTATGCGGGTGCAGGAACTGGGTCTGGAGGAGAGATCCGGGACGAAGGTGCCGTGGGTCGTGGCTCCAAGCCCAAAGTTGCGTTGGTCGGTTTCAGTGTTTCAAATCTAAATATCCCCGGCTATGGGCAGCCGTGGGAACAGGATTACGGTAAACCTGAACGGATTGTCTCGGCTTTGGATATTATGCTAGAGGGTCCGATTGGCGCGGCGGCGTTCAACAATGAATTTGGTCGTGCAAATATCTGCGGCTATTTCAGAAGCTTTGAAATTGACCAAAATGGCCAGAGACGAGGCTATCACAAGCCGATTATGATCGCCGGTGGCTATGGCAACATTCGCGAACAGGATATCGACAAGCCAACTTTTCAGCCAGGCGCCAACTTAGTCGTGCTCGGCGGGCCGGCGATGTTAATCGGTTTGGGTGGTGGGGCGGCTTCCTCAATGGCGACCGGTAGCAGCTCAGAAGATTTAGATTTTGCGTCGGTACAGCGGCAAAATCCAGAGATAGAGCGCCGGTGTCAGGAGGTGATCGACCAATGTTGGCAGCTCGGTGATGATAATCCTATAGCCTTTATCCACGACGTTGGCGCCGGTGGGTTATCTAACGCGCTGCCAGAATTGGTTAAGGATGGCGGTACCGGCGGGCGCTTTGATTTACGTCGGGTGCCGAATGTCGAATCGGGTATGTCGCCACTTGAAATATGGTGTAACGAGGCGCAAGAACGCTATGTACTGGCGATTACTGACGCTAATATCGATATTTTTACAGCTATTTGTAAGCGCGAGCGTTGCCCTTTTGCGCTGGTTGGCGAAGCCACCGAGGCGGCCCATATCCGCGTGGACGATTCATATTTTGATAATCGCCCGGTCGATTTGCCGATGTCGGTGCTTTTCGGGAAAGCGCCAAAAATGCATCGTGTCGCCGACCATCTCGCAGTTGTAAGCCACGCCTTTGAGACCGACAAACTCGACCTTGATACCAGTTATTTTCAGGTTTTACGTCATCCGACGGTGGCTAGTAAGCAGTTTTTAATCACTATCGGCGATCGCACAGTCGGCGGCATGGTGGCGCGCGATCAGATGGTGGGTCCCTGGCAAGTGCCGGTTGCAGATTGTGCGGTGACCACGGTGACCTACGATAGTTATGCCGGCGAGGCGATGGCGATGGGGGAGCGCACTCCATTGGCACTACTGGATGGGCCAGCCTCGGGACGCATGGCGATCGGCGAGGCGATCACCAATCTCGCCGCCGCACGAATTGCGAAGTTGAGTGATGTGCGCCTGTCGGCCAACTGGATGAGTGCCGCTGGATCGCCGGGCGAGGACGAAAAGCTTTATCGCACAGTTGAGGCTGTAGGTATGCAATTGTGCCCAGCGCTAGGCATTAGCGTGCCGGTTGGCAAGGATTCAATGTCCATGCGCACGGCCTGGCGCGAAGGCGATATTGAAAAGTCAGTCACCTCACCGCTTTCGTTGATTATTACCGCCTTTAGTCCGGTGGTCGATGTACGCGAAACTCTGACACCGCAACTAAAAACCGATTGCGGCGAGACTAAACTATTGTTGCTTGACCTTGGCGCTGGCGCCAATCGACTCGGTGGATCGATTCTCGCTCAGGTGAATCGGCAACTTGGCGACAGGGTTCCAGATATTGATGACCCCGAGATGTTGAAGAGTTTTTTTGCGACTCTACAATTGCTGCGTAGCGCAGGCGAGATACTCGCCTACCACGATCGCTCTGATGGTGGCTTGGCTGCGACCTTGGCAGAGATGTCATTCGCTGCGCATGTCGGTATCGATATCGCTATCGAGGATCTCGGTGGAGATCTAATGGCGGCCCTATTTAATGAGGAATTGGGTGCTGTTATTCAGGTCCGCGCGGCGCGCGCCGAAGCTATAATGCAGAGCTTCGCCACCGCCGGGGTGGTATGCAGCGACATCGGCTCTATTAATGACGACGACACCTTAAAAATTCACCGCGCCGGTCGTCAGATATTCTGTCGGTCGAGAACTGATTTGCAGCGCGCTTGGAGCGAGACCTCCTATCGGATTGCTGCATTGCGAGACAACAGCGAGTGTGCCGAGCTCGAATTTGCCTGCATCGATAGCACCGATCCCGGGCTATCGGTGCACCTCACCTTCGATCCACATGACAACTTTTTATCACCGATGATCAACACTGGAGCAAAACCTCGTGTGGCGATTCTGCGCGAGCAGGGCGTTAATAGTCAGGTCGAGATGGCGGCGGCGTTTGAACGCGCTAAATTTACCGCGGTGGACGTCCATATGAGTGATTTACTGGCCGGTCGATTCAAATTAGACGACTTTGTAGGGTTGGTAGCTTGTGGTGGATTTTCTTATGGCGATGTCCTCGGAGCCGGTCAAGGGTGGGCTAAGACAATCCTTTTTAACAGTCGCGCGCGGGATCAGTTTGAGAGGTTTTTTCGGCGATCGGAGACTTTTTCTCTAGGCGTGTGTAATGGCTGCCAGATGCTGTCGCAGCTAGCTGAGCTGATCCCCGGGGCCGAGCTTTGGCCTCGCTTCGAGCGCAATCTTTCAGAGCAATTTGAAGCGCGGTTTTCATTGGTGCGCGTGGAACCAGGACCGTCTGTATTGCTTAGTGGTATGCACGGCTCGCATCTGCCAATTGCCATCTCTCACGGAGAGGGGCGAGTTGAGTTTGCTCATCGGCAAGGCGCAGCTGACTTGGAGGCTGCCGGGTTGGTTGGCATGCGCTTTTTAAATAATCATCTGCAGACAGCGGTCGATTATCCGGCCAACCCAAATGGCTCACCGAATGGCATTACCGGTATCAGTAGTGAAGATGGCCGGGTTACGTTAATGATGCCACATCCAGAGCGGGTATTCAGAACACTGCTAAATTCCTGGTATCCGAATGATTGGGGCGAGGACAGTGGTTGGATGCGGTTGTTTTATAATGCTCGAAAGTTTGTCGACTAGGGCTAAATATAGGAGTGTGTTGAGATGGCCAAGCTACAGAATGAAACGCAATTATTGAAAAAAGCACTGCAGATCGGGGCGGTATACGCCAATAAACGTGGCTATGGCGAACTCGAGAGTCATGATGGTGCAAAGCTAAAGGTCGAATTTATGTATCGCGTGCTGGTTGAGGATAAGTTAATACAGCCGCTGGCTAAGGATCAAATCAGCGATCCTGCGATGCGTCACAAATTAGCATTGTGGGTACAGAAACAGTTGCCCGATAATCATCCGCTCAAACAGTGAGTTTATGGAGTAATGAACCCTCGGGTCAGTTGCCGAACAAATTATGTTATTCTATCCCGCGAGTTGACTAGACAGTCGCTGTGCCGTCCTCTCGATGATTCACTTGTGTGTTATCGGGTTTGGCACAGAGGAAAGTCCGGGCTCCAAAGGGAAGAGTGCCAGGTAACGCCTGGGGGGCGCAAGCCTACGGAAAGTGCCGCAGAGAGCAGACCGCCGATGGTTCGCTCGCGAATCAGGTAAGGGTGAAAGGGTGCGGTAAGAGCGCACCGCGCTGCTGGTAACAGCAGTGGCAGGGTAAACCCCACTCGGAGCAAGACCAAATAGGTTTCCACTGGCGTGTCCCGCGCTGGAAACGGGTAGGTCGCAAGAGGCAGGCGGTGACGTCTGTCCCAGATGAATGACTGTCCACGACAGAACCCGGCTTATCGGTCGACTCGCTAGACGTTATCCGTTCACTCGAGATTGGCTTTAGCGCCAATCTCGAGTGAACGCGATTCTGCCACTATAGAAAAGTCCGCACACAGCGCCAGGTTAAGACTGACGAAACTTGAACGCAAATATCTCACCACTGTAATCGCCAATTGAAATAAAAAATTATTTTTTATTTCAATAAGTTCTTAAAACCGCATTTTTGTTATAATCTACATTAAGTTGTTCAGCCACTCTTATGTTTTATATTGCGAATTATTTTTGCAGCTAAAGAGATAGCTGACGTCTTTATGACTACCTACTGAACTCTCTGATTTTACTCGGTTTTTTACCTGGCCACAGTGCTTGACTTTGACCTTTACTATGAATAGTGTGCATATATGGGATAAAGTGGCGATTTGTGGATATTTTAATCAATATAAACTAGGTTTTGAGGTTCAGAGTGTTTAGAGGCAGTGATCCAATCAATATGGACGCCAAGGGTCGGATGGCAATTCCGACTCGCTATCGTTCGGTGTTGGATGATATCTGCCAAGGTGAATTGGTGGTTACTGTGGACATGAAATCTACCTGTTTAACCTTATCGCCGTTACCCGAGTGGCGAAAATTCGAGGAAAAAGTTGCCGGACTCCCTGCTCTTGACGACCTCGGCGAAATGCTCAGCCGATTTGTGGTGGGACAAGCCAAAGATTTACAACTAGACAGTAGCGGCCGCGTGCTAATTCCACCTGAACTTCGCGATTATGCCGAATTGGACAAGAAACTGATACTAGTGGGCCGCACCCAGCGCTTGGAAGTTTGGTCTGAGGAGAACTGGAATGCTGAACGGCAGAAGTCGCAAAGTGACTATCGCTCTATGTTGGGCACTCGCGACAGTATGTCTGATGCCTTAAAAAATCTATCGTGGTAGGAGTGGTTGGCGATGCATGAGCACAGTGCGGTCTTGCTCGATGAGGCTGTCGATAGCTTAATAGTCGATCCTGACGGGTATTATATCGATGGCACCTATGGTCGCGGCGGGCACACCTCGGCAATTTTGCAGCGCCTATCGGGGCGCGGCCGAATTCTGGCAATCGACAAGGATCCGGATGCAATTGCCGATGGACGCGCGCGTTTTGATGGCGAGTTGCGGGTGACGTTTCAGCACGGCTCCTTTGCCGCAATAAAGGATGCAACCGCGCAGTTTGGTGTCGTCGATGCATCGGGTATTTTACTTGATTTGGGCGTCTCTTCGCCGCAACTCGACCAAGCCGAGCGCGGCTTTAGTTTTTTGCGCGACGGTCCCCTCGACATGCGCATGGATAGCACTTGTGGAGTGTCTGCTGCCGAGTGGTTGAGTGTAGCTGCCGAGGGTGATATCGCAACCGTTCTGAAGAGCTATGGAGATGAACGTTACGCACGACGGATCGCCGCGGCAATTGTTCGTGAGCGCGCACTGGAGTCAATTAATAGCACTGCACGATTGGCAAAGATCGTTGCGACTGCCCACCCATCATGGGAGCGTGGTCGTCACCCTGCAACAAAGTCTTTTCAGGCAATTCGCATCCATATCAACAACGAACTGCAGGACCTAGATGATTTCTTAAGTCAGGTCGTCGATGCACTTAAAATTGGCGGTCGCTTAGTGGTGATCAGTTTTCATTCGCTTGAGGATCGTCGGGTTAAGCGTTTTATGCGGGACCAGCAACGCGGACGCGTACTGCCTAAAAATATCCCGTTGATGGAAGTTGATCGTGGCGTGCGTTTGGTAAAGATCGGTCGGGCGATCAAACCGTCGAGTGATGAAGTTGACTCCAATGCGCGCGCTCGAAGCGCGGTTATGCGCGTAGCGGAGCGTGTCGCGTGAAGTTAGCCTCGGTAGCCGCGCCAGATACCCGCCAATCGCAACTCATACAAGTGGCGGTATTATGGTTAGTAGTGGTTGCCAGTGCAGTATCAGTAGCCTTTGTCAGTCACCTTTGTCGGCAGCAGTACGCACAATTGGCTGCTGCTGAACGTCTTGGTAATCAACTAAAAGCCAATTATGGGCGTTTTATCTTAGAGCAGAGCACATGGGGCTCTCTGCCGCGAGTGGAGAGTATTGCTAGCGATAATTTGGATATGCAAAGGCCAGTGGCGAGTGATATGTGGATTGTTGATCAACAGCGCTCGGGGGGAGGTTAGATATGGTCAAAAAAAATATTGATACTCCGATACCGCAATGGCGCTTTGGTCTAATCGTGTTGTGTGTAATGACTTTGCCAGTGGTATTACTGTGGAGGGTCGCGCATTTACAGGTTCTATCAAGTGAGGTCCGAGGAAGTGATTTTTTGCGAGGTCAGGGCGATTCTAGGTCCATACGCATGCAGGTTATTCCGGCCTATCGCGGTCTTATTACGGACCGCAATGGTGAGCCTTTGGCGGTCAGTACACCGGTCACCACAATTATTGCCAATCCGCAGCAGATAACTGCTGCCACGCCAGAGCAAGTGAGTCTATTGGCCGCTGGCCTGGGTATATCGACGAGCGATTTGCGCGGTCGGCTAGAGCATTATCGGAATAAGTCTTTTATGTACTTGTCGCGTCAACTGCCCGCGGCCGAGGCGCAAACTATCATGGAGATGCAAGTTCCTGGAGTCGATGCGCGCCAGGAGTATAAACGTTTTTATCCAGCTGGTGAGGTTACGGCTCAGCTCGTAGGTCTTACCGATATGGACGATGTCGGCCAAGAGGGTATTGAATTGGCTTACGACGCCTGGCTAGGCGGTGAGTCCGGTGTGCGTAAAGTTTTACAAGATCCGTCTCAACGCGTAATCAAAGATATCTCTCTGGTAAAAGCCGCTAAACCGGGTCGTGAGTTGCGCTTAAGTATAGATTTGCGAGTCCAGTATACCGCCTACCGTGCACTCAAGGCCGCGGTACACAAACACAGTGCCAAGTCTGGCTCCGTCGTGGTATTGGATGTTGTCACTGGCGAGATTCTCGCGATGGCCAACCAGCCTTCATTTAACCCGAACGATCGGTCGGTCGTTGAGCCCGGTGCTATTCGCAACCGCGCAATGCTAGATTTAATCGAGCCGGGTTCTACCATCAAGCCATTTACTATGCTGGCGGCTTTGGAGAGTGGACTTTTCGATATAAATTCTGAAGTCGATACTAGCCCTGGCAGGATTACTGTGGATTATAAAACTTTTAAAGATCCGCAAAACTACGGGCGACTCACTTTAACGCAAATATTAGCGAAATCAAGTCAGGTCGGCACAACAAAAATTGCACTTCAATTGAATCCAGACATTACCCGAGAACTGTTTGCGCGGGTAGGTCTCGGTGAGAGCACTGGGAGCGGTTTTCCGGCCGAGGCGGCCGGTAATTTGCCAGCGCGTCGCCGTTGGGACGCCGTGACTCAGGCGACTTTTGCATTTGGCGCAGGCTTTAATGTCACCTCTTTGCAATTGGCGCGTGCGTACGCGGTGCTTGCAAACAATGGTTTACGCCGCGAGGTCTCGCTAGTAGCCAATGAGCAGCAACTCGAAACCAAAAGTATTTTTAATCCAGCATTGGTCGGCGATGTAATAAATATGTTGAAAGCCGCTGCGAGCCCTCAAGGAACTGGCGAGCAGGCGATGATCGAAGGCTACACAGTGGCGGGTAAGACCGGCACCATGCATAAGGTCAAGTCGAGTGGTGGTTACGATGATGATCGCTACTCGGCAAGTTTTGCCGGTATAGCGCCTGCGGAGAATCCTCGCTTGGTGACGGTCGTGGTTATCGATGAGCCAGACCGCCGTATCCATTATGGCGGACTGGTAGCTGCCCCAGTATTTTCTGAAGTCACAGGTAATGCGCTGCGGCTTTTGCAAGTGACGCCAGATATGCAGGGCGATCGGTCGGTCCGTATGAGCGCTATCGTTACGGCCAACAAGCGAGAGGAATCGTGATTAATCAAAGCGCTTCAGTGGGGGTTACCATTGGTCATTTGTTGGCTGGGAAGCATTGTCCTAAAATTGCCGCGAGCTTGAGAGTTACCGGTTTATGCCTCGATAGTCGCAATCTGCGAGCGGGCGACTTGTTTATTGCCATGGCAGGGTCTCGGACCACCGGTTTAGACTTTGTCGACGAGGCTATTATTCGTGGCGCCATAGCTGTGGTAGTGGATCGGCAGGTTTTGGCGCAAGTTCCAGCACTAGCTATTCCGGTTATTCCAATAGACTGTCTGAGCGATTCTGTATCTGAGCTGGCGGCCCGTTTTTACGCTAATCCCTCGGCGCATATGACGATTACTGCGGTTACTGGTACCAATGGCAAAACCTCTTGCTGCTGGTTGTTATCGGCACTCTTGGATCGGCTGGGAGAGACATCTGCATATCTAGGGACGCTCGGCTACGGTTTGGCAAATGCACGCTCTGGGGGAATCCAGTCTGAGTCGCTGCGCCAGACCGGCCTGACCACTCCCGACGCTATTACCAGTCAAAGCATTCTTGCCGAACTCGCGGCAAGTGGTGCGAAATCTGTAGCACTGGAAGCGTCCTCGCATGCTTTGACGCAAGGTCGCATAGCGGCGATAAATGTCGACACGGCAATTTTCACCAACTTGAGTCGCGATCATCTCGATTACCATCGAAACATGTGCGCTTATGCGGACGCCAAGACACGTTTGTTCGCAATGCCTGGGTTGAAGCATGCAATTATTAATTTAGATGATAACTTCGGGCGCAGATTGCTCGGCAAGGTGGCGGCGTCAGCGACTATGTTCACCTATAGTTTAGATAACTCTTCTGCCGATATATATTGCCGATCGATTTTACTCGATGCTAGCGGTATACATGCCACCGTTGCCGGAAGGTGGGGAGATGGGCAACTTTACTCGCCGCTGGTAGGGCAATTTAATCTAGCAAATTTACTCGCTGTCATCGCTGCAGCTGTACAGGTTTACTCTCTTGCCGACATATTATCTGCAATACCGCATCTACAGTCGGCTTCGGGCCGCATGGAGCTTATCGACGCAACCGCCAGCCCGGCTGTCGTTGTCGATTATGCGCATACGCCGGACGCCTTAGAAAAGGTTCTCATGACATTGCGTGCGCACAGCCCAGGTAAGCTTTGGGTGGTCTTCGGCTGCGGAGGTGAAAGGGATATTGGCAAGCGGGCGAAAATGGGTGCTATTGCTTATCGCTATGCAGATAAAATTGTACTCACTAATGATAATCCGCGTGGCGAGGCTCCGGAGGCCATTGTTGGCCACATAAAGCGCGGTATCATCGGCTCCATAAGCGTTGAGCTGGACCGTCGAGCAGCTATTCGTCATGCAATTTTCACAGCTGCACCGGAAGATTTGGTGCTTATTGCCGGTAAGGGGCATGAGGATTATCAGCAAATAGCCGATCGCCGTTTGCCATTCAGCGATCAAGTTCAGGCCCGTCTTGCACTGCGCGATCGCGGGAGTAGTTGTTAATGACGGCGATTCATATCAGTGATGCAGCACTTCGCTTCGGCGGTACGTTGCTTAATCCCGATGCCGCGTTTACCCGTGTTTGCACCGATAGCCGCGAGGTTGAGAAAGGCGATTTGTTTATTGCTCTGCGCGGTAAACACCATGATGGGCACCAATACGTTGGGCAAGTCGCCGGTAAGATTGTCGCCGTTGTTGTAGCGCAGCGTTGTGCCGGCGTCGAAGTACCGCAGTGGGTGGTCGAGGATACTGAAATTGCCTTGGGCAATCTTGCTAAAATGCGTCGCGAGGCATTCGCCGGAGCGGTAATTGCCATTACCGGCAGTAGTGGTAAGACCTCAGTAAAGGAATATGTCGCAGCGATCCTAGGGCACTGCGGGTTGGTGCACGCCACGGCGGGCAACTATAACAATCATATTGGACTTCCTCTGACACTTTTGGCACTGCCCCCGCAGGCTGAGTTTATAGTCCTCGAGATGGGTGCCAGTCGGGCTGGAGATATTGATTACTTATGCGATATAGGTCAGCCAAGTATCAGTTTGGTGAATAATATTCACAGCGCTCATATGGCTGGATTTGGCAGTTTGTCGGGTACCGCAACCGCTAAAGCTGAGATTTACAGTTGTTTACCGGCCGACGGCATCGCAATTCTTAATCTTGATTTGGATTACGTTGATGAGTGGCGACAATTGATTGGTCGCCGCAGCTGTGTGACGTTTTCACTGAGCGACAGCAGCGCCAATCTGTATGCAGCCGATTTGCAGGCTAGAGGCGATGGCTGTTATAGCTTTAATTTACATATGAATATGGATGTTTTAGACGCGCGATGTCAGCGGATAAATTTAGCTATACGTGGCCGCCATGCTGTTGCAAATGCATTGGCGGCGGCGGCTTGTGCGACGGCCGCGGGTGCTGAGCTACACCAGATTGTAGCCGGTTTAAGCGATCAGGGGTCACTTCCCGGAAGACTTCAAGAACTCGTTCTGAAAGGGGGCGGTTGGGCGTTAGACGACTCTTACAACGCCAGTCCCGAGTCTAGTATGGCGGCGATCGATGTCTTGGCAGCCCGCTCTGGACGTCGAATTTTAGTGCTCGGCGACATGGCAGAACTGGGTCATCAAACCGCACGATTGCATCGATGCGTAGGTGATTATGCGCGTTGTGCGGGAGTTGACGAGGTGCTTACGCTAGGATCTTTTAGTGCTCAAGCTAGCGAGGCTTTTGGCGGTCGCCACTTCAATAAATTAAGTGATTTACGAGATCATCTAAATAACTTAGGAGACACATCGACATCGACTTTTTTAGTCAAAGGTTCGCGTAGTTCTGCGATGGAAAGAGTAATTGAAGTTCTGTCAAAGCGAGGAGATAACTAATGCTGCTCTGGTTGAGTGAGTATCTAACCCAGTACTACAGTCCTATGTCGGTCTTTCAGTACCTCACATTGCGCGGCATATTGGCGGTATTGACCGCTTTAATAATTTGCTTGGTATTTGGGCCAATGGTTATTCGAAGGCTAAATTACTTGCAAATTGGTCAGGCAATTCGCAGCGATGGTCCAAAGTCACACCTAGCGAAAGCCGGCACTCCGACTATGGGCGGTGCACTGATACTTTTGGCGATGTTTGCCAGCACTCTGTTATGGGCTGATCTGGATAATCGCTATGTGTGGATTGTCCTGGGTGTGACGTTTGCTTTTGGGATGGTGGGTTGGGTCGACGATTATCGCAAGGTTGTGGAGAAGAACCCTCGCGGTCTGCCTGCTCGCTGGAAATATTTTTGGCAATCCGTGTTTGGTTTGGCGGCTGCGCTTACGCTTTACATGAGCGCGCAATCGCCCGCTGAAACCGAGCTAATCGTACCATTTTTCAAATCTTTTGCGCTCGACATGGGGCCATTTTTTATCGTCTTGACCTACTTTGTTATTGTTGGAACCAGCAATGCGGTCAATCTAACTGACGGGTTGGATGGTTTGGCAATTATGCCCTCAGTATTGGTTAGTGGGGCCTTGGGCATTTTTGCCTATCTCAGCGGTAACTATCAGTTCGCCCACTATCTTAATATTCCATTTATTAGCGGCGCCGGTGAAATGCTTATTTTCACTGCGGCGTTATGTGGTGCCGGGTTAGGCTTCCTATGGTTTAACACCTATCCAGCGATGGTGTTCATGGGGGATATCGGCGCCTTGGCACTCGGTGCGGCTCTGGGTGTCATTGCCGTCATCGTCAGGCAGGAAATCGTGTTGTTTATTATGGGCGGCGTATTTGTTATGGAGACCGTTTCGGTGATTATGCAAGTAGCGTCTTTTAAGTTGACTGGTAAGCGTATTTTTCGCATGGCGCCGTTACATCACCACTTCGAACTAAAAGGTTGGCCCGAACCGCGTGTAATCGTGCGTTTTTGGATTATTACTCTAGTGCTAGTGCTCTTCGGCCT
>JAPKCN010000220.1 GCA_028822945.1 Porticoccaceae bacterium
GGTCTTCGTCAGATAATTTCGGATCTTCGATCATACGGCTATCTCATATATATGCACAAAAAAATCAACCAGTTCTTGCTGCTCAGGGCATTGAGAATACCCTGCTTAAGTACGGCGCTCGGGCAAGGTTCGACCAATACGCGATTTAAGCTAGGAGTACCTGTACTCGATCGAGCCGAAAGCAAAGTGTTGGCATCAAGTACTTAGTCCACTCACGTAACGACTCTCTGCGATATAAAAGATTCGACCGCAGCGCGGTCATTATCGAGCACATCAAACCTCTCGGGTCGTTCAAATAGGTTTGCCATGTGCACGGGTAATTCTGGCTCGCCGACATAACCGGCTCGCTTAATAGCGTCTGGGAATTTCGCCGGATGGGCAGTCGCCAACGTGATCATCGGTGTAACACCGTTGGCGCGACGATTGCGCGCCGCATCCAGGCCGATGGCTGTATGCGGATCCATAAGGTAGCCGCTTTCGGTATATACCTGATCGATGATTTTAAGCATTTTTGTATCGTCGCAGCGATGACTAGAAAACAACTGGCGAACTTCCTGAAGTGCTGCTTCGCTCAACTGCATATGACCGCGCTTTGCAGCGCCCATTAATGCCGCAATCTGCGCGCCATCGCGCCCATAAGCATCGAATAGCAAACGTTCAAAATTGCTCGAAATCATAATATCCATGCTCGGCGCCAAACTTTGTACTAGCGGGAGCGTACGGTGGTCATTAGCGCTGATACACCGGTGTAAAATATCATTCTGATTGGTAGCGATTACTAGTTGCTCGATTGGCAAACCCATTTTAGCGGCCAGATAGCCGGCAAAAATATCACCGAAGTTTCCGGTCGGAACAGCAAATGAGACCTTGCGCTGTGGTCCACCGAGTTGTAGGGCCGCCCAGAAATAGTATACGATTTGCGCCATAATGCGCGCCCAGTTAATCGAGTTGACCGCGACAAGCTGCCGATTTTCAGGTAAGAACGACTGATCGGAAAAACACGCTTTAACCATATTTTGGCAATCGTCAAAATTCCCTTTTAACGCAATGTTGTGGACGTTACCTGCCAACACGGTGGTCATCTGCAGCCTCTGTACATCTGACACCCGCTGGTGGGGGTGTAAAATAAACATCTCGACATGCTTGCTACGCCGACAACCCTCGATCGCCGCCGAGCCAGTATCGCCGGATGTCGCACCCATAATCACCGCTTTTTGATCGCGCTTTGCGAGACTATAATCAAGTAAGTGACCAAGAAATTGTAAAGCAAAATCTTTAAACGCCAAAGTCGGGCCATGAAACAACTCAAGTACCCACTCGTTGCTTCCAGTTTGAACCAACGGCGCTATAGAGGCATGTCGAAAATTGGAATAAGCACGATCAATCAATGCACGCAAACTCTCCTCTGGTATACAGTCGCCAGCATAGGGTTGCATTACCTCAAAGGCGAGCTCCTGATATGACAAACCTTGCCAACCAGCAATTGCGGTCGCGCTAAAATGCGGTATCTCATTCGGCACATATAAACCGCCATCTGGCGCCAATCCAGTTAGAACTACCTGCTCAAAGGTTTTCGGCGAGCCACCGCCTCGGGTGCTAATGTATCTCATACAATCATGTCCTGATCGAAGGGCAATAATTACTGATCCAAATGTTCGAGACGGATAATAAAAACCGACCCCTGCACCGAACTTAACTGCTCAATCTTGCTTAGAGCCGCATTTAACAAGCGCTCTGGGATGCGGTTTGTCACTACGATTACGTTGACGTAATCAATACCGACGGGTTGTTCTTTTTGTATAATCGCCTCGATACTGATACCCGCCTCGGCCATGATTTTAGTTGCATCAGATAGGGCCCCGGGTGCATCGAACATCGAGAAGCGCAAGTAGTAACAGGTCTCAATATTGGTCACCGGAATCATTTCTTGCTCTACCAGCCTCGTTAATGGGCAACCGAGTGTCGGAACCCAACTCGACGGAGGATTGTCGAGAGTACGGCTAATATCCACTATATCCGCTAGCACCGACGACGCAGTAGGCTCCGAGCCGGCACCGCGGCCATAATAGAGCGAACTGCCGAGGGCATCTGCATCGACCATCACCGCATTTAAAACGCCGTTGACGCCGGCAATTACGCTCGCTTCAGGTATCAACGTGGGATGTACCCGTAATTCGACGCCCTCATCCGTCTGACGAGCGATACCGAGATGCTTGATCGCATAGCCGAGTTCACGTGCGTAGACAATATCGAGTTGCTGCAACTGGGTAATACCCTGAATGAATATACCCTCGATATTTAGCGGAATCGAGAATGCCAAAGACGCCAATATAGCCAGTTTGTGCGCGGCATCGATCCCCTCGATATCAAATGTCGGGTCTGCCTCGGCATAACCCTTGGCTTGCGCCTCGGCCAAGACGTCTGGAAAGGCTCTGCCCTTACTCGCCATTTCCGAGAGGATGAAGTTACTTGTGCCGTTAATAATTCCCGCCAACCAGTTAATTCGATTACCAGCAAGACCCTCACGCAACGCCTTGACAATCGGTATACCACCGGCTACCGCAGCTTCAAAGGCGACAATAACGCCGCGCTGTTCGGCAGCAGCAATGATCTCTGCACCATTTTCAGCGATCAGTGCTTTGTTTGCAGTCACCACGTGCTTGCCATGCTTAATCGACATCATCACCAAGTCAAAAGCCACACTGGTGCCGCCAATAAGCTCCACAACAATATCGATATCGGGATCTCTGGCAACCTCGAAGATATCTCGAGAGATTCGCGTTTGACCAATATCGCAAAGAGGATTATCGCGACGCGATCCAATATGCGTCA
Organism: Porticoccaceae bacterium; assembly: GCA_028822945.1. GTDB lineage: Bacteria > Pseudomonadota > Gammaproteobacteria > Pseudomonadales > Porticoccaceae > TMED48. Next base: position 2,833 of record JAPKCN010000220.1, read on the forward strand.
CTGTAATCGCGGAATTGGCACGGCAATTAATGAGCTCGGCATTGCGCTGTAAAATATTGTAGACCCCAGAGCCGACAGTTCCTAGCCCACAGATACCGATTTGTACAGATTTCATCCTTTCTCCTCTCTCCTGTCCCAGCGCAGTCGGCCGCGGCGATCACACTCTCATCGTTACTGTCGAGGCACTGTCAATCCCAACTGCGCGGCAAAGGCGTCGGCAGGCTGATAACCCGGAATCATAGAGCCGTCCATCATCACTACAGCAGGCGTTCCGCTTACACCAAATTTTCGGCCGAGCGCAAAATGCTCAGCCACTGGATTATCTTGACATAGTGCGATCGGAATATTTTCGCCACTTTTCATGCGCGTCAAAACATCTTTTCGATCGCTCGCACACCAGGCAGTCACCATTTTGTCCCGGCCCACGGAGTCCAATCCGGAGCGCGGGTACGCCAAATAGCGCACCTCGATGCCATAAGTATTTAAGAC
>JAPKCN010000221.1 GCA_028822945.1 Porticoccaceae bacterium
GATCCCATACCGAACTCAGTAGTGAAATGGTTCATCGCCGATGGTAGTGTGGGGTTTCCCCATGTGAGAGTAGGTCATCGCCAGGTTTAATTTTAAAAAACCGCCTTCATTGGCGGTTTTTTTTGTTTGCGCGTTTTAAATTTATATCGCTATATTATCGGCGGATGGTGTTATTGGGTTTTCGATCGGTGCTTGTTTCCCGCCACAGCCACCTTCTGGCATACTTAGCGCGCGTGGATTATGTGGTGTCTATGGACTATTTGATATATCTGGGCGTTGGTTGTATCGCCGGTCTCCTTAGTGGTTTGCTTGGACTCGGTGGCGGCGTGGTTATCGTTCCTACGTTGATCCTAAGTTTTGCGGCAATGGGCCTACCGGATGAGGTGATGACGCATATCGCCGTCGCCACGTCCTTAGCGTGTATTTTGCTGACATCCCCAGTATCACTTTATAGCCATTATCGCGCTGGTAATTTGCGCTCGGACATATTGCATTGGCTACTTCCGGCTATCGCCATAGGATCTATGCTTGGCGGAGCTCTAGCGGTGACCGCAAATGGGCGTGTGTTACAGTTCATGTTTGGCGCTTTGCAGATAGCTCTCGGGCTGCAATTGCTCTTTAATCACACAGTGCGGAGGCTCTTTTGGAATCCGCAGGTAAAAATACTTCAGTTATTAGGTTTAATGGCCGGCACGTTATCTGCAATGCTCGGGATTGGAGGCGGGTCATTAGTGACGCCGCTCTTGACCATTATCGGTGTTAATATTCGACATGCCATTGCTGCAGCTACTGCGGCTGGGTTTGTGATTGCGGCGTTTTCTAGCCTCGTCTATGTGAATGTCGACTTGCCCACCGATGTGCGTGTAAAGAATTGTATTGGTCTAATTTATCTCCCAGCATTCCTCGGAATCTCGCTTACCAGTATGCCTGCAGCACGGATGGGTGCGCTGCTTGTGACACGCATTCCCGCGACGGCATTGCACACGGCGCTTGGCGCCTTGATGTTATTGTTAGGATTACATTTTATATGGCTGAACATAGCTCAATATTTAGGTACAAACGGACTTTAAAACAAGGGCTAAAAATGTGCGCGACAAACTGATAAAAATACTTGCAGATGGTCGTTTTCACTCAGGGGAGAAGTTGGGAGAACAGTTGGGGGTCAGTCGCACTGCAGTCTGGAAACATCTTCGCAAATTAGAATCTATGGGGCTTAGCTTGGAAAGGGTGCGCGGTACTGGCTACAAAATTGCCGCGGGTACTGAACTACTTGCGGTTGCCGTCATAGAGCAACAGTTAATGCCCGCCACACGACGTGCACTTAAAAGTATTGCGCTCTTTACTAGTCTGGAGTCCACCAATACCTATGCTCGGCAGCACGCTAGCGAGCAACCCAGCCATGGTTTGCTGGTGCTTGCAGAACATCAATCAGCTGGACGCGGGCGTCGCGGTAAGCGCTGGGTCAGTCCATTTGGTAGCCATTTGGCAATGTCCTTAGTATGGGAGTTTGAGGCTAGGCCGCATGCTTTAGAGGGTTTAAGCTTGGCGGTCGGCGTCGCAATTAAACGAGCTCTAGCCACTTATGGTGTAGCCGGAGTGCAGTTAAAATGGCCAAATGACATCTACTTTGACGGTAAAAAAATGGCCGGCATTCTGCTCGAAATGGTTGTTGATCCGATGGGTCATAGTAGCGTCATTATAGGCGTTGGTATAAACTTTCAACTTTGTGAGCTGCAAGCTCAAAGCATTGATCAGGCATGGACGGATGTCGCCTCTCATTTAGCTGCCGACGGATCTAGGAACACGTTATGCGCAGCTATAATTGATAACCTAGTTGACGTGTTAAGTGCTTTTGTAGCAGATGGTTTCGCGCCTTATCAGCAGGAGTGGAAGGATGCTGATGCGTGGCACGGTAAGCGCTGTACGCTCAGCACGGCGCGCGACTCGACCACCGGAACAGCACTCGGCGTCGACGAGCGTGGAGCGCTCATTCTGCAGTTGGATGATGGGCGAGAGAGTCGTTTTATGGGTGGCGAATTAAGCCTGCGGCTAGCGCCATGATAGCCGAGATTGACATTGGCAACACGCGCATAAAATGGCGAGTCCGCGATGGCCAGCGGCACGTTAGTCGGGGTGTGCAGCCTACCCGCAGTATACTCGAAGGCACGCCTCTGGCACTCGGCGATTTGCAAGTCATCTCTGAAGCGCGGCTATGCTGTGTTGCAATGTCCGAGGTCGGACTTAAAATTCAACGACAATTATTCGACCAATATGCAATCAGCGCTCGCTTTGCCGCCGTATCGCAAAATGCTGGCGGCGTCGTGTGTGGATACCATCAACTGGATAGTCTGGGGGTTGATCGCTGGCTCGCACTTCTGGCTGGATATCAGCTAGTAGCTGGCGCTGTTGTCGTAGTCGATGCCGGCAGTGCACTTACCATCGATCTGGTGACTGCCGATGGTACACACCTAGGTGGTTATATTGCGCCCGGTCAGCAGCTCATGCGTAGCGCTCTATGGCAGGGTACTAACGCTGTCAAGGTTCCAGCAGTGCAGGTTGACGAAGCCATGCAACCTGCCACTAACAGTGCTCAGGCAGTAGCATTAGGAGGTTTGTTGGGCGCCGTTGCTATGGTTGAAAAACTATCGCTACAATATGCCGCCACGCCGATACTAACCGGCGGCGACGGGCCCTTATTATCCCGAGCGCTGAGCATCCGCGGGCTCCACGTCAAGGATCTTGTGCTCGATGGCCTGGCCATCGAAGATGTCGTTTTTCACCGATGCTAGCGAGTCTTCTGGGGCTAGCATCGAAAATACACCTCGGGACCGTCGCACAGTTCACTAATTATAGTCCGCGAAGGTTGCACATGCCGATGACATTCTCTAGACTCTCGCTCCGATGTCGAATTGCTGGCGTAGCTCAGTTGGTAGAGCAGCTGACTTGTAATCAGCCGGTCGGGGGTTCGACTCCTCTCGCCAGCTCCATTCGATATTGTGTCGGCAAGACAGTGTTTTTATATCGCCTTAAGTGACGGCCTGATTTGTGTGAGGCTGATACATTTGTGGCCAGATTTAGCCGAGGCAACGGTCATCGGCGGTCCAGAGATCTGCGGGTCACTAGGCGACTCTTAGCTCATGTGTATTAGCAATCGACAAGGAAGTGTCCGCCGTCCAAGAAATCATTGGCTTTATGTTATTTAAAGATTGACAAGTTGCGCTCTGTTCTGGAAAATATGCCGCCTTTCGGAGGGGTTCCCGAGCGGCCAAAGGGATCAGACTGTAAATCTGAC
>JAPKCN010000222.1 GCA_028822945.1 Porticoccaceae bacterium
GTTATGTAGTGCACGAGTCGCTTTAATGTCGTCGACTGTGCTGTAGATCGCGCGTGAAAAAAACTTTTTCACGCGCTTAATTTCTCCACTCGTCAGGGTTGCCGGGCCATCTTTTAGGTGCTGCCATTCTTGTTCGACACGCTGTGCAAATACCTCTGGAGTCCATGCTTTGACCAAAATTTTAATCCGCGCTTTATATTTATTCTTGCGATTACCGTAACGATTGTAGATGCGTAATATACTGTCAAGATAGGTCAGTAAATGGTGTTGTGGTAAAAATTCCTTAATAGAGGAACCGATGATCGGCGTTCGTCCGAGCCCGCCACCGACGAAGATTTGAAAGCCAAGTTCACCGTCTCGGTTGGTTTTTAGTTGTAGACCAATATCGTGCAACAGGAATGCCGCTCTGTCTTCATCGGATCCGCATACTGCAATCTTGAACTTGCGTGGTAAAAATGCAAACTCCGGATGCAGCGTCGACCACTGGCGTATAATTTCACACCAAGGCCTGGGATCTTCGATTTCGTCCTTCGAAACACCCGCGTATTGGTCTGTAGTGGTATTGCGAATGCAGTTGCCACTAGTCTGAATCGCATGCATTTCGACAGTCGCAAGCTCGGCTAAGATGTCGGGTGTATCCTCTATACGTAGCCAGTTCAATTGGACGTTTTGGCGGGTTGTAAAATGCACGTAACCCTTGTCATAGACGCGCGATATCTCGGCGAGTTTTCGCAGTTGTCTCGACGACAGCAGGCCGTAAGGCACTGCAATTCTGAGCATCGGCGCAAGCCGCTGCACATAGAGCCCATTTTGTAAACGGATAGGCAAAAACTCTTCTTCGGATATTTGGCCATCTAAATATCGGGCTACTTGATCGCGGTACTGCGCGACCCGTTCGCTAATTAAACGCTGGTCATAGTGATCGTAGATATACATGTCAAAGAATTCGCCAGGCCAATTAAAGTGCGGAGAATTGTTTTTTTACCCGACTTTGCACTTATTTCATCGGCTATCAGCATCATACCGTTTGTCACTAAGTGGTTGAATTACCATTTTTCTATATGTTAATGCCCAAATGGAATATTTCATCCGGACTAGGTGATCCATTGAGCCCTGATTGCGGTATCGTTTGAGGCTACTCTGGCAACATTAAAGTAGGCGACAGATGCTAGCAGTATTGCTACCATGCGGCTTTGTAGGATTAGGAGTTTAATGTGGCTGAGGACAGTAAATCAGGTGGTTCAGAATCTAATTCTGAAATTGACGCCGATGGTCGCGTCGATGCGATAGCGGCGGTGTCCGTGTTGTTGATTGCCGTCGGAGCATTTGTCTATATTTTATCAACACTTTAACTGTTATCACCGCACACTAGTGAGATGAATGTTGTACCTTGGGCTGATGGAGAGGGAAGCGAAATGACTGCTCAGGTAGAAAGCGGCGTGTCTAAAACGAATCCTCGGGGCTTAGTGCAATCGCACTTAAATCGTCTTATTACGTCGTCCCCTGCTATAAGTAGCGGCCATAATGACATCAAACAGCAAATTAAAGCCCGTTTGATCGAACAAAACGCAACTATCATCGCACACTATTATACCGACCCCAGCATCCAAGAGTTAGCGGAGGCCTCTGGTGGTGTTGTTTCTGATTCACTAGAAATGGCTCGCTTCGGCAAAGATAGTGACGCGCAGACACTAATAGTGGCAGGCGTCGCTTTTATGGGCGAGACTGCAAAAATTTTAACTCCCGAAAAACGCGTTCTTATGCCATCGCTTGCAGCTACATGCTCTTTGGATATTGGTTGTCAAATCGGCGAATTCAATGAATTTTGTGACGAACATCCCGACCGTACCGTAGTAGTTTATGCGAACACTTCAGCGGCGGTGAAGGCGCGTGCCGACTGGGTAGTGACGTCCAGTATAGCGGTGGACGTGGTAGAGCATTTGGACTCGCTAGGTCAGAAGATTTTGTGGGCTCCAGACAAGTATCTAGGTGGTTATGTAAAAAAACAAACTGGCGCTGATATGTTGTTGTGGGATGGCAGTTGCATCGTACACGAGGAATTCAAGGCGCAAGGTATCCTCGATTTGCTTCAGGTATACCCTGATGCGGCCGTTTTAGTTCATCCTGAATCGCCACAAATTGTGGTAGATATCGCGGACCGAGTGGGTTCCACATCGCAGTTGATTGCTGCGGCGCGCGAGTTGCCCAACCCGCAGATGATTGTTGCAACCGACCAGGGCATTTTTTATAAAATGCGTCAAGTCGTTCCGGATAAAGAGCTTTTGATTGCGCCCACAGGCGGCAGTGGTGCGACTTGCCGAAGCTGTGCAAACTGTCCCTGGATGGCTATGAATAGTTTAGAAACGTTACTCAGTTGCGTCGAGACATTGAGCAACGAAGTGTTTGTTGACCCAACTATTGCCCGAAAAGCGATGGTATCGCTAGATAGGATGATGCAATTTCAGGGATCCTAGCTAGCTGATATAGTTGTTGTGAAGCTTGTGCCGCGGTCACTTGGTCAGAGTTTGACGACCCGGTCCTCCATATCTGCCAAATCCCGCAAGCGTTGGCGTATGATGGAAGACTGCTTAAAATCGCTGGAAACTAGGTTGGCTGCCTTGGTGAGCTGTTTGCGGGCACGATCAAATGCACCAACCAGTACAAAATATTCAGCGCGAGCTCGGTGTACACCCGAAATATCGCCCGCTAGCCCGCTTACTTCCGCCAGACGGTACCAGATGCTCGGATCCCCAGGTCGCTGTCGACTCAATAGGCGAAGGGCTTTGCTGGCATCTTCGTATTGCTCCGCCTGCCACAACGCCTCTGCTTGCAACATGCTCAATGGGTAGTTTTCTGGATTTTCAGTAAGCAGGCGCTGCAACTTGCTGAGTGCTTCAGGGAGGTTCTCAAACGCCATATCGATCTCAATATCGGTGTGCCGAAAAATCAATTGACTTGGGTTTTGAGCGATCAGTTGATCCATAAGACGCCGTGCTTCAGGGTAATTTTTTTCGCTAATATGCGCCAGTGTTAAACCATAAATTTGGGCCTCATGATGGCGGCTTCTCTGATCAATTTTTAATTGAAAATTCTTGATCATATCCTTTGATTTGCGATTTAAAGCGACCAGCGCACGCGACCTCATGAGCTGGTAGTCTGCGCTAATGGGATAATGGCGCAGCGGAGCCCCCATTACCCGATTGCGGGCGTCGGCAATGCGTCTTTCGGTCACTGGGTGAGTGAGTAAGAATTCAGGTGGCC
>JAPKCN010000223.1 GCA_028822945.1 Porticoccaceae bacterium
CGTTAGAATTTACTAGCTTTACTGGTACCGGCTCAAAGGCTGACGAGAGCGTCCTTGAGCCCAATTATGATTTTGATATAAGTAATGCCGGCAGCTTCTTTGGTGAAATTATACCAGGGTTGTATGCCAATGAATTGGGTAATGGGAACCTTAACTCTCAGCGTTTAGTATCGTTTATTCGCATCGATAGTGACGGTCTGATCTCCGCCGTAACGCCACAGCAATTGCGTCCGAACAATACCTCAGAGTGGCTAGGCGTAGAGGCTTTTTGTCAGTTCTCTGGACAGATTGACGGCGCGATTGTCGGCACATCTGAAAATCGCGGCGCGCAGCCAAGCTTTGAGGTGCAACTCGATATCGGCGATTGTAGCGAGGCAGAGGTCTCAACTCTAAGATCGCTATCGAATGGAGCTCGGCTAAAAGGTGACCATAATCAGAGTGCTGCGCAGGCATTTGGCATTAGTGGCGCCAGTTCACAATATGACGATTACTTTGTCGATCTTTATACCCCGGGCAATGCGTTGACTAATGGCGGCAACAATGCCGGTTGGGATCGCTACTATCGAGTGTGTGACGATGCCGAGGTTTCTCGGCGCACATCCTACGGCATTACGGTGGAAGACCAATATACCCGGAGTGACACTTACCCACAGGGTTTTGCCAATCTGTGCAACGATTTTGATGCCCGGTAGGTAACCGTTTACTGCAACACACCCTATTACTGACACCTGACCTTTTTTTGATACGTACTCTATTTCTGCAAGATATCCTTTCGTCGCAATAGAGTCTAAAGATAAGTGCTGACGGGGAGCTTGCGTGGCGCCGATTTTCTTTGGTCGCTTGATAGATTGCAGTGGATTGGGCAAGAGTGCTAACCTCCCGACCTTTTGCCAATGGCATTGAATTTCTGCAGCCAAATTAATCGGTACCTTGAATGAAATTACTAGCGACTGACATCGATCAGAATTCAAAGCCTAAACCCTCCATGGGTGAGGCAATTTTGCCGTTTTTGCGACCCTATGGTTGGCGTGTAGGGATATTCCTATTGGCACTGCTGGTGACTACCGGCGCGACTTTGGCGTTGGGTCAGGGTTTGAAAATGATTGTAGACCAAGGCTTAAGCGCTCAATCAAAGGGCTATCTGCTCGGAGTTATTAGCTTTACCGGCACTCTTGCCGTTGTTTTAGCACTGGGAACCTGCGTGCGCTTTTATATGATTTCTTGGTTGGGCGAAAGGGTGAGTGCCGATATTCGTCGTGCGGTTTTTGATCGTTTGGTGCATTTGCATCCAGCATTTTTCGAGGTGATTCGCAGTGGTAATATTATGTCGCGACTGACCGCAGATACCACACTGTTGCAGTCCATTATTGGCAGCGGTTTATCTCTGGCACTGCGGAGTACTGTAACTTTTTGTGGTGCGCTGGTGATGTTGATCGCTACTAACGCGGCTCTTGGATTGATGATTTTGGTGACTGTACCAATACTGACATTACCTGTACTGGCGATGGGAAAGAAAGTTCGCACATTGTCGCAAAAGAGTCAGGAGTCGCTAGCCGATGTCGGCAGTTATGCCGGCGAAATTGTGCAGCAGATTAAAATTGTTCAAAGTTACACTCGCGAAGCGCTGGAAAAGGTTGCTTTCGCAGGTGAAGTCGAGCGCGCTTTTGAGATTGCTAAAAGCCGCATAAAGCACCGCGCGCAATTGACAATGGTAATTATACTGGCAGTTTTTGGCGCTCTGTTAGCGATTATATGGAACGGTGGAAGTGCGGTTCTCGATGGTCAAATGAGTGGCGGTGATCTGGCTGCATTTATTTTTTACGCAGTTTTGATGGCGATGGCTGTGGCCACACTTGCCGAAGTTTATGGCGAATTGCAGCGCGCTGCGGGTGCAATGCAGCGGTTAATGGATCTATTGCATGCTGAAAATGCTATTTCATCGCCGGATGCGGATACCCAAGCTAAAAGCGTTACAGATGATTTGCAGGTTCAGTTTAGTAACGTCAGTTTTGCCTATGAATCCCGCAGTACCAAACCAGCTATCGATAATTTTTCGTTAAATTTTGAGGTCGGTAAGGTGGTCGCTCTGGTCGGTCCATCGGGCGCGGGTAAGTCCACTTTGTTTGATTTAATGCAACGGTTTTACGATCCACAACAGGGTCAAATTATATTTGGCGGACGCGATATTAAAGAGTTGAATTTAACCCAATTGCGCTCTCAGATTGGTTTAGTGCAACAGCAACCGACCCTATTTAGCGGTACGGTGAAACATAATATTGGTTATGGTCGCAAAGCGGCCAGCGACGATGAGATTACCTCCGCGGCCAAAGCTGCGCAAGCTCACAAGTTTATTATGCAGTTACCGCAGGGTTACGACTCCGATTTAGGCGAGCAGGGCGCGCGCCTATCTGGCGGACAGCGCCAGCGCATTGCGATTGCTCGAGTCCTGTTGAAAAACCCACCTATACTATTGCTTGACGAGGCGACATCGGCGCTGGATGCGGAGAGCGAGCACGCAGTAAAAGAGGCCTTGAGTCTTCTTATGGCGGGCCGCACCACGATAATTATCGCGCATCGATTGGCAACTATTTTACATGCCGATAAGATTGTAGTGGTCGAGGATGGGCGTTTAGTGGCCGAAGGAAGCCATGAACAGCTACTCGACAGCAGTCCCCTTTACCGCCGCTTAGCCAGCCTTCAATTTACCGATGGGATTGCTTCGCCAGCGTCACGCACGGCGACGTAAAATTGCGCCTCGCGAGTGAAGTTTTGGATGTTACAGGGTGTTTTAAAGTAGCCCAGCCACCATGCCCCAAAGGCCCACAACAGAGCCAGTAAAGGCCGCTAACGAAGCATTGTTATACCAAGCGCGTAGCAAGCGAAGTGCGCTATCCTGCACGCTAGCCAGGCGATAGCTGGGAATGTGTTGTCCCTGATAGTGTATCGACAGCAGTGCCAGAGCTAAGAAAATAGGTAGGCTCTCATATAGGTTGCCAGCAGCCCTATGCACGCGCGCAGAAATGGGTGAAAAGTCTGCCCCGGTCTCGCGTTTAGATATTAGAGGTGCGAGGTTAGCACACGAAGCTACAGGTAATCCCAACCGACTCATTGGTGTTGACCTTTAAGCCGGTTGCGACGCAGCGGTTCGCTATGGATTAATCGTGAGCTTGCCACGCATACTGTAGGAATGCCCTGGAAACGAGCAAAAGAATGTGTACGCCCCGCCAGCACTTAGCTTATCAGTTGAAAAGGTCACCTTA
>JAPKCN010000002.1 GCA_028822945.1 Porticoccaceae bacterium
GTGCCGTAAAATTCGAAATCTGCACGATCCAGCTCGGCATTCAACTGCCCGGCGGTATTGTTTATAAGGCCCCAGTTGAGAAAGATTTTCCAGTCGGCAATAGGGGTTGAGCTTATGATTTCGTCCAGTGCGCTCATGTAATCAATTTGGGTAATAATCAGCGTATCCAAATCAGCTAGCTGAGCCTCTTGTAAAAATACTGTCCAGTTAAACGTCGGCATCATACTCACCAAGTCGGAGCGCTCAACCCGATTGTAAAGCGCCACCATATCTCTGGTTTGTTCCTTTTTCATATGCTCGCCAGCAAGGCGTGTCTCTAGCGCCATAATCATAGCCGCATTGGTTGCACCGTTTTCTAGCCCTGCCAAGCTAAACATCTTGGCAATGTGCGCAACATAGTCAGCGCGAATTTTCTGATTGGCTTTGTCGTCGTTAAAATAGTACTCGCGATCGGGTAAGCCAAGGCCACCCTGCCACGTCAGGATCATATACTTGGACGGATTCTTAAAATCCACATATTGGCTAACCTCAAACGGCGATCCATAGCTGTATTTATTGGCATACGCAAAATACACCGCCAAATCATCGTAATTTTCGATGGCGGCTATTTTCCCCAACTCAGATTTAATCGGCTGTATACCGAGTTTATTGCGCGTTTCCATATCCATATAAGAGCTGAAGAGATCACCAACTTTTTGCTCGTCAGTGCCATCGGCAAAACTACCCTCCGACGTAGATGTAATAATCGACATAACATTTTCTTGGGCTTCGTCTCTCAATATAGTGAAGCCGCCGTAGCTAGACTTATCCGCCGGGATTTCAGTTTTGTCTAGCCATGCGCCGTTAACATAATGGAAGAAATCGTCACCTGGTTTGATCGACTGATTCATATTTTCTTTGATTACACCCGACGTGAGTGCCTTCTGAACTGCATCATTGACGCTGTTGTTGTCTTGGTTGCAAGCAGATAAACTCAGTGCAATAGCGATGTAGCTTAAGTAGAGCTTCATAAAATTCTCCAATAATATGTTCTAATCAAATAAACGGATAACGACGGTCCTGTCGCGTCGCGATGCGTCTGCAGTTGCGGGGCGACGTGCCTAGTGCAACAACCTCCGGCACCATAGTTCTAGCGATGCGCTTGATTCATTTTTACATGCGTCGATAGTCTACCTACCGCCGATAGGTTTGTCAGGTTTGCTAAAGCATCGCCGGTTAGCCCCTTTACCTTATGTTGTTTCACGTTGATCAAGCTTAAAATGCTGAAAGCTTGGCTTAGCTAAAGTAAAAAGGATAGCATCAGACTTGGCTGGCAACCTGGCACGCTGCCGCGTGGCAACCATTTGTGCGGGCGTAGACCAAGCAAAACGGCTATCGACAATACCCCATATGATCTGGGTGTTGGGTATTAAACTTGCGGTTGCGCTCCACCCTGGTACTGTAAAGTGGGCGTTGATGCGAAGCTACTATGTGCTGCGAAGCTGGTAAAGAGGACGTTCATTAAACTAACCAAACCAGTTTTCAGCACTAATACCAGTGTAAATAAAATTCCACGAGGCAGATTGGGCGCATTGTTGCCTCTCTCAGGTCTCAGGCCCAATCATGGATAGAGCGGGCCGGTTAAAAGACGCGGCCGCGCCCCGAAATAATCCGTCGAGCGCCACTTAGTCACTACTTAGTGGTTTCTCAATGGGCAGCAATATTTCGTTGCGGCGCAAAAACCACGGTACATATGGAGCATCGTAGCGAGCCCAGATAGGTTCACCCACCACGCTGTAACTTTTCTTGTCGACCCACGCTTTCAGCTTACCCTCGTAGACTAGGTATCGCTTTCTACTCCAGAATCCCGAGTAGCGAATAGACGCCACGTATCGTTCCGGTATTTGGCGCAAAGCCACATTGGTATCCTTTGGCGTCGGCAGTGTCGCCAACACAAAGGATGAGGGCATCATAAAACTCACCGCCCACCGAGCATTTTTCTGCTCTTGACCAACCGGCGATGTCATACTAATTTTCTCGCCAGCACCCTGCATAGAAACCGGTGCTGTCATCGCCACTTTTTTACTGGTCGTATTGTTGCCAGATATATAATTGAAGAGTCGACCAAACGCTTCGTTGCCCGCGCTATTAAAATCTCCGTCGACCAAAGTTTCGGCTAATATGTGGGGCTCATAGCGGCGTACCTCAAAAATTTTTTCATCGACAATCGCGGTATATTTTGCCTCTTCTATCGCCATAGCATTTGTCACTCCAAAGATCGCAATAAAAATCGCCAAGCCAGTTTTCCTTAAACATTGCATTACAAATTACCTTTTATTGATCCCGCCTCACATGGCGAATTTCATACTGGATCTTCAGTTCTTTGCTATTAGCTCCCAGCTCTCAGTTCCCATTCCTTAACACTTAACGCACGGCACATCAGTCACCACATACTCAGAATACGTCGACGCTCTCAACGCCCCAAGATACACATCCGAGTTTATGAGATTCGCACGGTTTATCGCCAACCGCTATCGCTACAAATAGCAAATTGGTGTGACTATCGCGCGCTAATCAAGCCATAAAAGCGAGGACAATACAGTCCTCAGTTGCGCTTTTAAAACCTCCAAGGACACGTAAGCTGACGCATTATCAATGCTTTAAGTAAAGACACATTCACGCCCGCACCCTGCGTACTCATAATAACGGGCAATTTTGCATCGCCATAACAATAATAGTCGTATAGTACTTTATTTAATGGATTTACCTATGATAGCCAGCAACTATGCTGACCACGCCGAGCGCGAAATAAGTTGGAGAGTTTTCAAAACAATCTGGCCCTATTTACTCGAGTACAAAGCCCGTATCGGATTAGCCCTATTTTGTTTGGTAATGTCCAAAGCCGCCAGTGTCTCCAGCCCCTTTTTACTCAAACACATTGTAGATTCACTCAGCCAAGATCCTCTATCGAGTGCACTAGTGATTCCCGCAGCCCTGTTACTAGCCTATGGTTTTGCTCGCTTTTCGATGATTCTTTTAGGCGAAATTAGAGACACTATCTTTGGGCGGGTCACGGAGAGAGCAATACGCAAAATCGGACTTAAAGTCTTTAAGCATGTCCACGGTCTAGATCTAGACTTTCACTTGGATCGTCGCACCGGCGGGCTATCCAGAGATATTGAGAGAGGGATAAAGGGCATTAATTTTTTGATGCGCTTTTTTGTTTTCAATATCGTACCGACATTACTCGAAATCATATTAGTTATTGGGCTACTATTTTACAATTACGGGCTTGGTTTTGCCGCCATCACTATGGTTGCTGTGATTTTCTATCTGGTGTTTTCTATGGTGACCACCGACTGGCGCACCGGATTTGTGCGCGAAGCAGCCAACGCCGACTCTATTGCCAGCAATGTGTGCGTTGAGAGTTTACTCAACTATGAAACCGTTAAATATTTTACTAATGAGGAATACGAAGCGGAGCGCTATGACGAATCGCTACTCAAATGGGAAGAGGCCAAGCGCAAAAACCGACTTTCTCTCTTAGGTCTCAATGCCGGCCAGGCGATGATTATTGCCTCCGCTATGGCTTCGATGATGTGGCTAGCAGCCCAAGGTGTCGTTGATGGTTCTATGACGATAGGCGATTTCGTATTGATTAATGCCTTCATGATGCAGTTATTTTTGCCACTCAACTTTCTTGGCTTTGTCTACCGCGAAATCAGGGGGTCCACCGCAAATATCGAAAATATGTTTGCGCTTATGAATGTGACATCGACGATAGATGACGTCGATGATGCCCCCGAACTAAAGCTAACTAGCGGCATTATTAGTTTCGATAATATCTCATTTGCATTCCAACCTGACCGGCCAATTTTAAAAGCGCTTAACTTCATTGTTCAAGCCGGCCAGCAAGTCGCCATTGTCGGCGCCAGTGGCGCAGGCAAATCGACCCTCGTGAAATTGTTATTTCGATTTTACGATCCCGATCAGGGTCACATTGCCATCGATGGCCAAGATATTCGCAAAGTCAGCCAGAAAAGTCTCCGCCAAGCTATCGGTATTGTTCCTCAAGACACTGTGCTGTTCAACGACAGTATTTTCGAAAACATCCGCTATGGCAATCCGGCCGCGTCCGATGAACAGGTGGTGCGAGCCATCAAACTTGCGCATTTGAAGGACTTTATTGCGGAACTACCGCAGGGTTCAGATACTATTGTCGGCGAGCGAGGTCTCAAGCTTTCCGGGGGCGAAAAGCAACGCGTCACTATCGCTCGTACCATACTCAAACAACCGCCGATTCTTGTGTTTGACGAGGCCACTTCCTCGCTCGATAGTAAGTCGGAGCGATCGATAATGTCTGCTTTGCAAGAAATCTCCAAAGACCATACCAGCATCATTATCGCGCATCGGCTGTCGACCGTTGTAAATGCCGACAAGATTGTCGTATTAGATCATGGCACACTGGTTGAACAGGGCTCGCACAACGAACTGCTCGACCTTAAAGGTCGCTACTTCGATCTCTGGACGGCGCAGTTGCGCCACCGAGCCTGACCGGGTAATAACGCCGCTAATCTGTTTTTTTGTGCGTGATACTCTGGAAGGCAATTCTTCACTGGCTTGTTTTCTGCCTTTTTGATTTTGAGGCTTTCGATTTTGTGCTTTTTTTTTATTGTCGATGGTGCTCTGTTTAGTCTGAATATTTTTATTGACCCGATACTGATCCGTGATGCTGGGACTAGCGCAACGCTTTAGAAGGCTTGGCTTACCCGATAGAATCAATCAAATAAATTCCCGCTAGATCATTTGCAAAATAAATTAATACATCAAAACTATTAATTTAACAAATGATATTATGTCCACTATGATCGCGAGTATCATTAGTGTTGACTAGAAGCCACATGCGCAATATTTGTCGGTCACTACCTAGATAGCTCCTCGACGCGGATCCTCCGGCAACGTCCTCGAAGTCGAGTTATATACTTTTCGTCGAGCAGCAGTGCGGTTTTGCGTCTGAATATGGATATAAAGATCCCGAGTGCAAAAGGGGATTGGAGAGTAGCGTGTCTATCAGCACATTTGATTTATTTAAAATTGGCATTGGCCCGTCAAGTTCGCACACGGTCGGCCCGATGAAGGCCGCATTACAGTTTGCCCACCAGTTGGCATCTGACAATCTGATCGATAGCTGTGGCCGGGTGACCGCTGAACTATTTGGCTCACTCGGTGCAACAGGTGCAGGTCACGGCTCGCCCAAGGCCATTATATTGGGGCTCGAGGGCGATGCACCAGAGTCCGTCGATGTGCCCTCGACAGCTGCGCGGGTCGCGAGTCTTCGCCAAAACAGCGTTCTAAATCTATTGGGGCGCAAAGAGATTCCTTTTAGCTACCGCAACGACCTCATTATGCACCGCAATAAGTCTCTGCCCTTTCACTCTAATGGTATGCGTTTTAGCGCCTACAACCGATCGGGAAAGCTACTCGCAGAGCGCGCTTACTACTCTGTGGGTGGCGGTTTTGTGATTGACGAAACTGCAACTTCATCGGATATTATCATCGACGACCCAATCATGTTGCCTCACCCATTTTCGAGCGGCGACGAACTCCTTCAACGCTGTGCCGAAACTGGACTGTCGATTAGCGCGTTGATGCTGGCCAACGAAAACGCGTGGCGCCCAACCGATGAAGTCATCGACGGACTGCTCGATCTGTGGCGGGCAATGGACGACTGCATCGCCGCAGGCTGTGCCGCTGAGGGTATTATGCCCGGTGGACTAAATGTCAAACGTCGCGCGGCAAATCTTCGCCGACAACTGCTAGACCCATCGACCAACTTGGGCGATGAGACCATGCTATCGATGGACTGGGTAACACTCTACGCATTAGCGATTAACGAAGAGAATGCCTCGGGAGGGCGTGTCGTCACTGCACCCACCAATGGCGCCGCGGGTATTATCCCAGCAGTGCTAAAGTACTATTTGGAACACTGCAAGGATGCCGACGCCAACAATATTTCAAAGTTTTTACTGACCGCTGCGGCCATAGGCATCCTCTACAAGACTAATGCCTCGATCTCTGGTGCCGAAGTCGGCTGTCAAGGCGAGGTCGGTTCTGCGTGCTCGATGGCTGCGGGCGCCTTGACCGAAGTGCTCGGGGGAACCCCCGAACAAGTTGAAAATGCCGCTGAAATAGGTATGGAACACAACCTAGGGCTGACCTGTGACCCGATTGGCGGACTGGTTCAGGTGCCCTGTATCGAACGCAATGCGATAGCGTCTATCAAGGCGATAAGTGCCGCTCGTATGGCTCTGCGCGGTAATGGCGAACACATTGTATCCCTCGACCAAGTGATCAAGACTATGCGCGATACCGGTCGCGACATGCAGGATAAATACAAAGAGACAGCGCGCGGTGGACTTGCCGTCAACGTGCTCGAAGTGCCGGTAAATCTTATCGAGTGTTAATTGCAGTGGGTCTAATCTATGATTATCGCTCTCATAGGCAAACAAGACATCATAGTTACACGGCCTCAAGTTACTCGACTGCCGCTTGGCTATCAAGGACACTTCTATGAATATCACCGATCAACAAACCTGCGATCAAAATAAACATCAGAGTCTCGATCACTATCACCAACGCGTCGATCTGGCGGCGGCCTTTCGCTGGACTGCCCGACTGGACATGCACGAGGGTGTAGCAAATCATTTCTCCATGGCTATCGACAATGGTGGCACCCAATTTTTAATGAACCCCAATCAGATGCACTTTTCGCGCATCAAGGCATCAGATCTGATAGTTGTAGACGCCACTGACCCAATGACATTGAATCGCCGAGATGCCCCCGACCCGACGGCTTGGGGCCTGCATGGAGGTCTTCATCGGCACTGCCTGCACGCGCGGTGCGCCATGCATGTGCACTCGACCTATGCCACTGTCTTAGCCTCATTAGCCGACAGTCGCCTGCCACCCATCGATCAAAATTGTGCGACCTTTTACAACCGCTATGTGATCGACAATAACTATGCCGGCCTAGCCTTTGAAGAGGAGGGGCAACGCTGCGCAGAACTACTGCAAGATCCGCAGAAAAACCTTTTAATTATGGGATCTCATGGCGTCATGGTGATCGGCAAAACTATAGCTGAAACTTTTAACCGGATGTACTATTTTGAACGCGCGGCAAAAACCTACATCAAGGCGCTTCAAACCGGTCATCCACTGCGCGTAATGTCCGATGAGATCGCCGAAAAAACCGCCCGAGAATTGGCCGCCTACCCCGAGCAAGATGCTCGCCACCTAGGCGAATTAAAAGCTATTCTCGACGCAGAGGGTTGTGATTACGCTCAGTGACAACCTGCAACGCTGGGGTATTTAACCCTAAGCAACAAACATCAGTAGCATAATATAAAAACAATGCTATAGGATCTAGTCTAGTCGCTCAAACGCCATTTGACACAAAGACTTACCAGCAGTTTGCGGAAGTCTTTTCCACTCATCGACGAATAAATTATCGTTTTCATGACAATACTCGGCAGACTGCACTATGCTTTTAGTAGATAAAAAATAGATGAAGGACTACGCTATAAAAAGCAAATACATCGCCCTTCAGCATGTTTCTATCACCCTGCAGGGACATTATTGTCGATCGGCAATGGACGACAAAAAATGTGCTTGGCAATATCGCCCAAGCGCTTCAATACTATCAAGGCGACATCACCTAAACTAAAAAAATAAAGCAGCCGACTGACAGTCATGTCGAATGCATGAGCAAATTAACTTGGGCAAAGAGATGGTCTAAGGTTACCGCAAAATCGACAAAGTACGCGGCACCTATGACATCTCATCACTCAAGACTATCGCCACGCCGAAGTCAGCAAACAATAATGTAGTTAATCTCAAAGTTGGGGTGCGCGATCACTCAACTAACTGTCTGCACAACACAACCAGTCGGCGCGAAGTATCATCCAAGACCCAGATATTGAACATTTACTCGACCTAATCGACCAACCATACACAAAACTCTGATAGGCCCTAAAAGACTAAATATAAAGACTCACCTACTGGTATCCATTCAAGCGTTTAACTATGGAAATGCTGTTTCTGTTGCCGTTATTAGTATTATTTTACTTTTGGCATCTCAAGAGCATCACTGCAAATAGACCCTACCAAGCGCTGGTCTCGGCATATTTGGTAGTAGTTGCGTGTATACCGTCGCTATTCAAAGTGTTTGAACTGATGCTCAATATTCTTCCCGATAGAGCAATGGCCGAGTTGTTTGACGTGCTCAAAGCTCTTAACGCGATCGCTATCTGACACTAATTGATCATAATTAGGGTCATTTAGTTTGCACTATCGAAGACCCATGTATCACAAATGAAGATTTTTATCGCGCGAGCGACTGATCAAGAAACATGTTACCAAGAGTGCCCTTCAAAATTGCGATCTGCACATGGCATCTGACTACAACGCATGCATCGTATGTGGATACGAGCAATTTAAGTCGGCGACGCTTGTCCGCAGAATACCTGTATCGATGCACCCTCTTGCCGAGAATATGACATAGAATTTTTGAGACCCGAAAGCTAAATAACACCTATTTTAGACTATCAAACAGCTGATTAAATAACTCAGTCGGTTATCATAGCGTGCCAACAAACTCGGTCTACGCAGCTGACACACAACAATTCATAGCGAGAGGTATAATATGCATATAGCGTATCCAACTATAGCGACACTAGTAGTTTTTATATCCTCAGTCGCAGGCTCTGAATCGCTGACATCGACTGTTAGTGATCAGGCAAAAGCACTCATTGCCAGCAGTTACGATTACAATGTGGGCTATGAGATTATCGAGAGTTTGACCACCGAGGTCGGCCCTCGGCAAGCCGGTAGTGAGGCCGAAGAGCGCGCTCGCCGCTGGGGTATCGGGAAGCTCGAACAACTCGGCTTTAGTAATGTCCGTATAGAACCCTTTGACGTGGAGTTTTGGCAGCGTAGATCCGAGCGGGCCGAAATTATCGCGCCGTTTCCACAGGCGCTTGCCATTACATCTCTCGGCGGCAGCGTAGGCACGCCCGCTGACGGCGTACATGGTGAGGTGGCTCGATTTAGCACATTACAAGCATTGCAAGATGCGCCCGCAGAGGGTCTAAAAGGTAAAATTGTGTTTGTCGACGAGCTTATGACCCGAACACAGGATGGCTCCGGTTATGGCGTCGCAGTCGCCAAGCGCTCGGGCGCTGCCAACGAAGCGGGCAAGCGTGGCGCAGTGGCTGCGCTAATCCGCTCGGTGGGCACCGATCATCACCGCTTTCCACATACTGGGCAGATGATCTATAACACAGATGGCGCCAAGGTGCCCATTGCCGCTCTTGCGGCACCGGATGCCGATCAATTGCAACGCGCACTATCGCGCGGAACCGTCGAGGTAAAATTGGAATTAGACGTGCAATCTATGGGCCAACGTACATCCGGTAATGTACTCGGAGAAATCCCCGGTAGCGGTGACGAGATCATATTGATTGGCGCTCATCTCGATAGCTGGGATCTTGGCACCGGCGCCATTGATGACGGCGCTGGCATCGGCATCACAGTCGCCGCTGCGAAACTCATTTTAGATATGAAAAAAATACCCAAACGCACCATTAGAGTGGTTATGTTTGGCTCCGAAGAAGTTGGCTTGATAGGCGCACAAGCCTATGCAAAACGCCATCTAGATGAGCTAGATCTGCATATTATTGGTACCGAATCAGATTTTGGTGCGGGTAAAATTTGGCGTCTAGATAGCCGTGTCGCGCAGAGTCAACGCCATAAAATAAGCGCTATTCACAAAATTTTGCAACCACTCGGCATTTCACTCGGGGACAATCAAGCCTCTGGCGGTCCAGATATGGGACCAATGCGGAAACTTGGCATGCCAGTCGTCTCCCTAAAACAAAATGGCTGGGATTACTTTGACTTTCATCACACTGCGGACGACACGCTAGACAAAATTAACCGAGCGGATATTACTCAAAATGTCGCCGCATACGCAGCATTTATATGGATGGTCGCCAATATGCCTGGCGATTTTCGAGTGACAAAGTCGCAGTCCGATAACGCCACTACCCCAAGCCAAAAAGACTAGTAGCCGACAATACCAGAACCGCTAACGGCTATTTTCGGTATGAGAGTATTCACCTGAGTACCTCGGCTAATTTAGGCTAGGCCATTAAATAACCTCAACTACATAATTTAAGGTGCGCGTCTCTCGAGCGCCTCGATCGAGTGCAGCGACGATCTTTGGAGTGTCTGTAAAAAGGGATTAAATCGCAATTCAAGGAGGGTGATTACTGGTTGGCATATATCAATTAACAAACTACTTGGGAGATACAACTAATCGGCTATCAAATCGATTTTGACTTTAGCCAAAGGAATATGATCTCGTTTCAGTGGAACGCAGAAAAATGCGAGCTTTCCTTAGATAGTTCTTTGGCGCATAGCGTTACCTATGACACTCTGCAGTAGAGGCGCATTGACGTCGCGCATGCCAGTCACAGCAACATCGCGAGCACTATTATCTACTCCCCGGGCCGGTAGCGCCGCTCAATTTTTCCGACGCGAGCGGCAGCATCAAACAACGGATCGCGCAACACCTCGTCGCCATAGCGTTGCATCTGATCGGCGTAATGCGGCGATGCCGAGTCCAGAGTAGCAGCACCAAACTGGTGAATGCCGCGAACTTTTTGCTGGCCATCGGTATCCCACGCAAGCAAATAGTAAAGACCATCGCCGGCGACATTGGTGAGAAACCCGTCGTCCTCCATACCCAGCCCGTAGATTGCACGCAGCGTATCTGGTGCGCCGCCAACTGCGATGTTGAGATCACCGCGTATGTGGCGATTAATGTCACCCCACAGCGGATCGATGCGCCCAGTTTTGGCAATTAGCAAATCACTGCAACGTTTTAATTCGTCAATAATGTCCGGTGCCGGTCGACCATTTTGCTCAGTCAGCCACTCGGCGCCGATAATGCATACACCGAGCGCTGCACCCCGATTGTCGATATTGGTGTTGTGATCCCACTCGGCAATCAGTTGTTGGGCATCGCGATAGCGTTGTGGACCCGCGGCTAGATCAAGATCGATGGCGCGGTTGAGAAACTTTACAGCGCGCGAATTCACACTGTAATACTTGTCGTGTTTAATCTGAAAAAACTCTTGCTCAGAAATTGTTCCAAGCTCGGCAAACAACTCTAAACCGCGCACCGCACGGTTGGTCATGCGCGTTGGGAAACCGTCTTCCTGTCGATAGTCCGCCGCGATTGGGTTATCGCCGTCGGCGGTTACCTTGAATGGGCTTTGATTGGCACTATGCAGATAACCAGAGCGCGGATTAATCACTTGTGGTAGGTCGTCAAAAGCCATAGTCTGATCCCAGATTAGCGCGCTATCGTCGCCGGGCAAGTAGTTCGTCCAGTTGTAGCCTGCAAGCCTATTGGGCGTCAACGAATTATGAACAAACATGGTATTGCCATCGCGGTCGGCGTAGACAAAGTTAAAACTGGCAAACGCCTGCATGCGCAAAGCGTCGCGCCATTCAGGCAGATTTTGCGCCTTGCTCATAGCCAACCATTGTTCCACCTGACGCATTTCGCCCATGCCCGCATAGCGGACCGCATAGGTCCCATGGTCGGTGCGCAATACTGGTCCGTGCACCGATCGCAAACCCTCCTCGGTAACGGTCCAAGGGAAAATGCCCGCCAACTTAATATTGATGGTGATAACCCGCGACTCTAGCGTCCGCCATTCGCCATCGAGGCGATAGCGCATCGGATCATCGGGATCGATATTCAACACATAAATATCGACCAAATCGGGTTTATTGACCGTCGCTCCCCAACCTATATTTTCGGTAAAACCGACGCCCAGTGTAGCTCCGCCGGGAAATACGCCGCCCATAATATTCAGCCCTTCACCACTTTGCAGGTGCGCTTCATACCAAGCCACTGGCCCCGTGGCCGGTTGATGCGAGTTGATGGCTAACCGCGTGGCGCCATCGGTACTATTATGGGGTGATACCGCCATAGCGTTAGAACCAACTGGCAAACCGGCGATAGTAACACCGCTGCTGGGAGCGGTGCCTAGCGGCGTATTGTCAGGGTCTTCGACGTCGGCTATCGAAGCATCGGGTCCCCGGCTGATAGGGTATTTGCGCTGATCGTCAAACAATTCCAGCAAAGCCCCCTCAAAACCATAAAAAAGTAGGTGCCTAAGCATATATCCGGCGACGATATCGCGGCCATCGATGGGGAAAAGTGCTGGGTTAGTGTCCTCTGGATGCAGCGCAGCATAGTAATTAAGGCCGTCGGCAAAAGCCTCAACATAAGCGCGGGTCGCGGCAGTTAACTGGCTCTCATAACCCGCATCTAAGTCATCCCAAATGCCCAGCCACTTGACCAAAAAATCGACCGTCGCCGCATCTCGGCCGTTAATTGTCGCATTGGTGCCCCGATGAAAGGCAATACTGTCGTGGATAATCGCCCAGTTGTCCTCACTCTGCGCATAAGCAAAGCCAAACGCAACATCGACATCGCGCTCGCCAATCACATGTGGCACCCCCAACTGATCGCGCTCGATCACCACATTATATTGCTCGCCAAGCCCGAGGTACTCGGTCGGTAAAAAAGTTTGTGCACACCCGCCAAGCCACAAACTTGCTGTCATTAAATAGAGTACATGCATGGGTTTCGCCTGTTATTGTTATTTATCGCGGCACTCATCGCATTGTCCAATGCCACTGTGGCGATCTTAAAAATTGTCGGGGCGAGTAAATCGTGTCTAATAAAGGGCGTTCCCTGCCGATAATAAAAAAGCTATCGTCGACGATGAGCTTGCGAAGCCAACACCGAACTGGCTATTTAAGGCGCAACCGGTAAAACTCGGAACATACCGACTTCGACCCCGATTACCTCCACCCATGTATCCGTATCCAAATCTGTAGCGCTTTCGACCGACCAATTAATACCCGAATAACGATGGGTATAAGGTCTATCGGCTACTAAGGCATGCTCTAGCTTAAATTTGTAGCCAACCAGATCCGACGGCACTGATTGCAAACCCGCCGATCCACCTAATTTTTTTAAGGGCCTCCACGCAATCGCGGTAATTACTGCAGTAAGGATGGCTGTAAACCCAAGCGCGGTGCCTAGCGAATCCGGTAGCAACTGAAATTTAATCGACACACCGACGATAATACTTGCTAAACCCACCGCCGCTAAAATCACTAACGAAAAACCGAAGGCCACGGCCTCTATCAACAACAACAAAATGCCAATCACGATCATCATCGATGCTGTTTCTTGCAGCATCGAATTCATCCAGAATCTCTGTCGTTAAGACTCTTAATAATCGAAGTCACCTGAGCCACTACTGAGGATGCGTCGGTTGCAGAATCTGGTAATAGGACTACCGATGACTCACGGGCAATAGCGTGCTTCGCCTCGATAGCCTTAGTGGCAAGATCGAGTTGAATAGCTTTTTGCCCCATCTCGGTATTTGCCGCCTCGCCAATTTTGCGTATCGCTTCGGCTTTCGCCTCGGCCACTGCAATGATTGCATTGGCCTCTCCTTCGGCTCGCAACATCTGTTCGTCGCGATCGGCCTCTGCTGCCAACACCACCGATTGTTGCTCCCCTTGAGCGCGATTGATCGCCGCCTGACGATCGCCCTCAGACTCTAGTATCTGGGCCCTCTTTACCCGTTCCGCCTTCATCTGCGCCTCCATCGCATCCATCACCGAACGCGGCGGCACGATATCTTTAATTTCATAGCGTAAAACCTGAATACCCCAAGGCGCCGATGCTTCATTAATCGCGCTAACGATATTGGTGTTCAACATGTCGCGCTCCTCGAACGTCCGGTCGAGTTCCATCTTTCCGAGTTCCGAGCGCATAGTGGTCTGCGCCAATTGGGTCACCGCAAACAGGTAGTCATCGACACCATAGGTCGCCTTAAACGGCTCCAGTACACGAAAATACAAAACCCCATCGACCGTCAGCGATATATTGTCGCGTGTGATGGCATTTTGACTAGGTACATCTACCGCTTGCTCTTTTAACGAGCGGACTGCAGCGACACGATCAATAAACGGCAAAATAATATTTAAGCCCGCCTCTTTGGTCGATTGATAGCGTCCAAATCGTTCGACGACAAAGGTCATATTTTGCGGCACAAATTTAATGATCGATTTTAAAATAGCAATCGTTAAGACCAAAATAAAAAGTTGCATAAAGGGAATATTCGATAGGAAATCCATAGATAAAGTCTCACTTTGAGTAAAATATAGTACTGTAAACACAGAAAATAACACGCCGAGTAAAAGATATAAAGTCTGTTTTATAAAAGAATAATGCTGCATGCGATGCTTTAAATTTTTCAATACCTCGTCGATGTCAGGTGGCCCTTGGTCGCCGCCGTTATCAGAATCCACCAAACCAGTTATCCTCCATAAATTTTGCGACAACCCGTCGATGACATAAACAATACGCTAAGGTCTTACCCAGATTCAGTCGCCGCTAACCTATCTGAATATTCTATTAGAAAACACATCAAAGCCACAGACTAGAGCAGAACCAGCACGATTCTGCTCGTTGTATTATCTGTGGCTCAAACGGGATCATAACGCTTTATTAAAACTACAGTGCAGTCTATCGGATTAATCTGCGATACCTAAGTCGTACAATATTGGCTGTATTAAGACCGAAATTGTGTCAGTTATTATCTATTGCTGTGACCGCATTCAATGACCACGGCTAGGTTCCAGTGTGCGTCAAAGTAAGATAATACCACTGATGATAGGGTTCGCTCGGCGCAATTGTCACAGCTGTACTGTCAGACTAAATCACTATTCATACCGTCCATGGATCCGGTGCGTCGGGCACAACAGCAAAGGTTTTAATCGCCGTTCGCTGCACCTCGATATCGATATACCCATCGCGCACCAGTGCCTCAATAGCCGCTAGTGCAATGCTCTTACGATCAACTTCAAAGAATGCGCGCAGCGCCTCTCGTCGATCGCTCCGACCAAAACCATCGGTGCCGAGCGCCACAAAACGACCCTCTAGATACGGCGCGATCATCTCTGGAAGTGCGCGCACATAATCGGTCACTGCGATGACTGGCAGACTACCTGACAACTGCTGTTGCACGTAGCTTACGGCGGGGCAGACATTGGCTATGAGTCGGTTGTGGCGCTCTACTGCACGCGCCTCGCGCGTTAGTTCCGAATAACTGGTAGCGCTGAAAATATCGCTGGCTATGGCAAACTCGGTGGCGAGAATCTCGGCTGCGGCAATTACTTCATTGAGCAGGGTCCCAGAACCAATCAAGCGCACGCGTATCTCGGAGTGCAGGTCGCCGCGCGCGCCAACCTTGTAGAGGCCATTGATAATCCCTAGCTCGATATCCTCGATATGATCTGGCAGGCTCGGCTGCGGATAATTTTCGTTCATCACTGTAATGTAATAAAAAACATCCTCGTCGCGCTCCATGATCTGGCGCATCCCATGATCTATGATCACGGCGAGTTCATAGGCATAAGCTGGGTCATAGGCGCGACAGTTAGGTACCGTCGCCGCCACCAACTGACTGCTGCCATCCTGGTGTTGCAGCCCCTCCCCCGATAGCGTCGTGCGGCCCGCTGTGGCACCGAGTAAAAAGCCCCGCGCACGCTGATCAGCGGCGGCCCAAATTAAATCGCCGACACGCTGAAAGCCGAACATCGAATAGTAAATATAAAACGGCAGCATCGGTTTACCATGGACTGAATAAGCGGTGGCCGCTGCGGTCCAAGACGATATCGCACCCGCCTCGTTGATACCCTCCTCGAGAAGTTGGCCGTTACGGGCCTCCTTATAGTACATCATCGAATTCGCGTCTTCAGGCTGGTAGAGTTGCCCCTGGGGCGAGTAAATACCGATCTGCCTAAATAACCCATCCATACCAAAGGTGCGTGCCTCGTCGGCAACAATCGGCACAACACTTGGGCCGATTTCAGAATCTTTTAATAGGCCGCTGAGCATGCGAACCACAGCCATAGTAGTCGACATAGACTTGCTATCCGCAGCCAGCGCAAACTTGGCATAGCTATCACGCGCCGGAATACGCAGTTTTTTAGCCGCCGCGAACTCTGTTGTCCGGCGCGGTACATAGCCGTCGAGTTGCTGCCGTCGCTCGTGTAAATATCGCATTTCAGGGCTATTCTCCGCCGGCTTATAAAAATTGAGCGCGGCCAGGTCGGCGTCGGTGAGAGGCAGTTCAAAACGATCGCGAAAGGTTTTCAAACCCTCGAGATCAAGATTTTTCGCCTGGTGGGAGGTCATACGACTCTCGCCCGCACCGCCCATACCAAAACCTTTTTTAGTTTTCGCCAAAATTACCGTCGGCTTGCCCTTTTTTGCTTTGGCGGCTGCATAGGCCGCGTAGAGCTTACGGAAATCATGGCCGCCACGCTTCAACGCATTGATCTCGGCATCGGTCATATGACTCACTAAATCGCGCGTTACCGGGTCGGAATCGAAAAACTTGGCGCGATTGTAGTCGCCATCTTTGGAGCCCAGATCCTGATACTCGCCGTCGACCGTCTCGGCAAAACGGCGCAACAGCACCATGTCGGTGTCGCGCGCGAATAGCGAATCCCACTCGGAACCCCAGAGTACCTTGATGACATTCCAACCGGCACCGATAAACAAACTCTCCAGTTCCTGAATGATCTGGCCATTACCACGCACAGGGCCATCGAGGCGTTGTAAGTTACAGTTGATAATAAACGTTAGATTGTCGAGACCCTCGCGCGCCGCGAGCGTCAGACCGCCGAGAGATTCGGGCTCGTCCATCTCGCCGTCGCCAAATACCCCCCAGACATGCCGGGTGCTGGTATCTGCAAGCCCGCGGCCCTGCAGATATCGCATAAAGCGCGCCTGATAGATTGCACTCATTGGGCCTATGCCCATTGAACCTGTGGGAAATTGCCAGAAATCAGGCATTAACCATGGGTGGGGGTACGAGCACAGTCCGTCGCCTCCCAGTTCCTGGCGGTAATTGCCAATCATGGTCTCACTAAGCCGGCCCTCAAGAAACGCCCGCGCATAAACGCCGGGCGCCGAGTGAGGCTGAAAATACACTAAATCACCACGGCCCTCTCCGCTGTCGGCGCGAAAAAAATGATTGAAACCAACTTCAAATATCTCCGCTGCAGAGGCGTAGCTGGCAATATGCCCACCCAGCCCTCCATAGGCTTTGTTAGCACGCATCACCATCACCAAGGCATTCCAACGGATAATTGCTGTAAGTCTTTGCTCAAGCGCCAGATCGCCAGGAAAAGCGCCCTGCTGGTCAACGCTGATGGAGTTTCGATAGGCCGAATAAGGTTGTTCAAGCGAAGAGATACCGCGATTGTGCGCGGCCCGATCGAGGCTGCGCAAAATATGCTGGGCGCGCTCAACGCCCCGATTGGTGACCACTGCGGAGAGTGACTCAAGCCATTCGCGGGTTTCGGCGGGGTCGTCATCAATATTCTTTGAAGTATGGGTGGGGGACATAACAACTACCTTCAGTAAGACCATAGCGATCATTATAGTAATCGTCATAGCTCGGCAGGTGTTGCTATTTTAGAGGTTGTAATTCATATTTATCGGTATAAAATTAACATAAAACTAACAAAAAAAGCAGATTATGCCGAATATAAACCTCGACGCCACAGATTTAAAAATTATCAACATCCTTCAAGAGTCGGCCAAAATATCCAATGCCGAACTCGCCCAACGCATCGGCTTGACGCCATCACCATGCCTCAGTCGCGTGCGCGCGCTGGAAGCTGCTGGCGTTATAAAACGCTATGTGGCGCTGGTTGCACCAAATACTGTCGGCTTGCCCATCAGTGTATTTATTCACGTCGCGCTAGAACGACAAGTAGATCGCTCTCTCGAGCGCTTTGAATCGGAGATGCAACAGCATCAAGAAGTCATGGAATGCTACCTAATGACCGGCGATAGCGACTATCTAATTCGTGTGCTGGTACCAGATATCGTCACCTTGGAGCATTTCATCGTCGACAAACTCTCCAAAATAGCCGGCGTATCGAATATCAAATCGAGCTTTGCACTAAAACAGGTAAAGTACAAAACAGCACTACCAATCGCACTCCAACACTGCAATTGAGCCCACTAAAAAGCACTCGCCCTAACCTTCGATGCGACACCCAAACTCGCGCCCAGCGTCAAGAATCCAGCGGCCGATATAGTCGGCTAAACTGCGTCGCACAACAAGATCAAAAGAGCCATCGGGGCGATTGGCGACCACTGCCGAGGCCTTGGCAAAGGTAGTCTGCGCACAACGGCCTCTGCCATCAACTGCGTCGCTCCAGCCACCAAAGTCATAAACCGAAGATTTTTTTAAAAGTATGGCTAACGCCGGTGCCGCACCGCGCAGATTGAGGATACTCTGACCACCCGCGACATCGACAAGCGAGATATGCCCAGATAGAGCAGCGCGCAACTTCGCCTCGAGATCTGGGCTCGGCCCTTGACTGACCAACAACCACTCATCCGGACCCAGCCAGTAGAGACTATGCTCGGCACTAAAATGCCAACATCCAGGCTCTGTTGGTAGCTCAATACCCAGTACCTGCTGAATGCCGGAAGTGAAATTCTGGCATGCTGCATCACCGCGAATATTCAATTGACTGCACAGCGGCAACTCTTTAATTACTACACAAAAGCCTAGTTCACCCCGAGTAACCTCACTGTTGGCCCGATACTGTTGGTGGCTAAACTGACCATAGGCGTGCATCAGCGGCGTTTCTAAGGCGATCTTATGCGACATGTTGGCGCACTCCCTTGGGATCATAAAATACCGAACTAACGATTTCAGCGGCCAGGGTGCGACCGTCTGCCAGAGGGCAATGTACCACCTGGCCCATCCGACTGAGCCCACCCTTGATAACTGCCAAGGCGATGGAATGACCCAGATTGGCACTGTAATAGCTGGAGGTAACATGGCCTTGCATCGACATGGGTATCGACTGCTGCGGATCAAACACTATCTGCGCACCCTCTGGTAGTATCTCACTGCGACGCAGGGTTTTTAGTCCAACCAACTGCTTGCGATCAGCGCGCAGTGCATCGCTGCGGTACAAAGAGCGCTTGCCGATAAAACTAAAGACTTTATTTCTGCCAACCACCCAGTCCATATTCATATCTGCAGGAGTCATCGAGCCATCAGTGTCCTGTCCAACGATAATAAACCCCTTTTCAGCGCGCAGCACATGCATACTCTCGGTGCCGTAGGGAGTGATATCAAACTCCTCACCGGCGGCCATCAGCGTCTCCCACACATGCCGCCCATAGTGCGCCGGCACATTTATCTCATAAGATAGTTCGCCGGTAAAACTGATCCGAAAGACCCGCGCGCCGACCCCTGCAACGGTGCAGTCACGCCAGTCCATGAAGCCAAAGGCGTTCTTATCGAGATCGATATCATCGCACACTTTTGCCAACACCCGGCGCGCATTCGGCCCACTAATAGTCGCGGTACTCCAGTGGTCGGTGACCGAGGTAAAATACACCTGCAACTCTGGCCACTCGGTTTGCTGCCAAAGTTCCAACCATGCCAATACCCCAGCGGCGCCGCCAGTCGTGGTAAACATCAGGTAGTGATTGTCGCCGAGACAGGCACACACTCCATCGTCGAAAATCATACCGTCCTCTTTGAGCATAACTCCGTAGCGGCATTTTCCAGCTGCAAGCTTTAGATAGGAATTGGTATACATGCGGGTGACAAACTCCGCCGCATCCGGCCCTTGAATATCGATCTTGCCCAAGGTACTGGCATCCAGAATGCCGACACTATTGCGTACCGCCAAACATTCTCGATCGACCGCCGCGCGAATAGTCTCGACTGACCCAGACGCAGTCGAACGGGGGAAATACCAAGGGCGCTTCCACTGACCAACGTCTTCAAATACGGCACCCTGCCGAACATGCCAATGGTGCGCAGCGGTGTGGCGTTCGGGATCAAAAAGCCCGCCAATATCGCGCCCGGCAATAGCGCCAAACGTCGTTGGCGTGTAAGCAGGACGAAAAATGGTCGTGCCTACATTTGCGATATCCTGATCCAATGCTGCGGCGAGAATCGCCATACCATTAATATTTCCCAGCTTGCCCTGATCTGTGCCAAACCCAAGCGCGGTATAACGCTTGACATGCTCGATCGAATCAAAACCCTCAGCGACAGCAATCGCAATGCTACCTGCCGTGACATCGAGTTGCATATCGACAAACTGACTCGGCGCGCGACTGCTGCGTTTAGTGTGTGGTACTAAAAATAGTGCCTGTTGCGGATGCTCGCCGTACTCCTCAATATGCGGCAGCGCAAACAACCGTTTTGCATCGCCAAAACCCGCCAACTGGGCCGCCTGCGCGCCGACATCAGCGCCCTCGGTAAGGCAGTCAGACAACCGATAGGTACCCCGACAAGACCCCGCCGAGCGCTCTTGTTGCAGCGATGACCCGGGGCGAAAACCGACTATAGCGGCGTCCCACTGCGGTTTAGCACCGGTGTGTGAACTTAAGTGAATGGCTGGACTCCAGCCACCAGAGCAGGCAATGAGATCGCAGGCGATGCGCGTTACGGCACCGACCAGCCGACTGCCCTGAGCATTTATTGGCGCGACCAACGCACTCTTAACGCGCTTGCTACCGCGTGCTTCGATCACCGCATGACCCAACATAACCTCAATACCCTGTTCGGCAACTGCCGCCATAATTTCGCCGTTTGGCGTGCTCCGCGAGTCGACAATGGCGACTACCGTGCGCCCCGAGCGATGCCAATCTAGCGCTGTCTGATAGGCACTGTCGTTGCACGTAAACAGTAACATCTGATTGCCCGGCGCTACCCCGTAGCGATTGACATAGGTGGAAACAGAGGATGCCTGCATAACACCGGGAATGTCGTTGTGGGAAAACACCAGCGGGCGCTCAAAGGCCCCGGTCGCGAGCACCACACGCTTTGCGCGCACGCGGTGCATTCGCTGTCGGCTTCCGGCTGACGCGCAAAGCCCTAAATGGTCGCTACGACGCTCTAGAATGCCGACAAAGTTGTGATCATAGTAGCCAAAGGCTGTACTCCTTGGCAACATTTGCAGATTGCTAAAGGTGCGCAACTGAGCGACAGTATCGTCGACCCAAGCGGCGGCCGTCTGGCCATCAATGCGTTGAGTAGATGCTAGTAAGCTGCCGCCAAATTCAGCTTGTTCATCAACAATAATTACTCTCGCGCCGGCATAGGCTGCCTCTAGCGCCGCCATAAGACCAGCCGGTCCAGCTCCGATCACCAAGACATCGGCATGCTGGTTGAGTTTGTCGTAACAGTCTGGGTCTTCCTCGACCGGGCTTCGGCCCAAGCCCGCGGCCTTACGAATAAAGTGCTCGTAGGTCATCCATAACTTGGCCGGATACATAAATGTTTTATAGTAAAATCCAGGCGGCATCAGTCTACTAAACCAGCCGGCAATACTCATCAGGTCGAAATCGACACTTGGCCAGCCATTCACGGACGCAGATTCAAGACCCTCGTAGAGTTCTACTTGGGTTGCCTTGAGATTTGGCACGGTCGCGGCGCCGCTGCCGATCTGCATAATGGCATTTGGCTCCTCGGCACCGTGGCCGACGATACCGCGCGGTCGGCCATACTTAAAGCTGCGCCCAACCACATTGACACCGTTGGCAAGTAGCGCCGACGCTAGGGTATCGCCAGCGACTCCCTGTAGTGCTCTGCCGTTGTAGGTAAAATTAATGATCACACTGGTATCGGTCCGCGCGCTAGCGCAAACATGAGCGCTCAAGCGGTTAATCTGACTCGTCTTAGTCATAGCGCAGTGCTCACAATCGAAGCGCTTACAAGAGGTTTTTCGCCTACGCAATAAGTCTCAAGAATGGCATAAGTTAGAGTATTGCGTGTGGCATAAAAATAGCGACGACAACCCGTACCGTGATACCACATCTCATGATGAATACCGCGTGGGTTTTTACGAAAAAATAAGTAGTCACCCCACGCCTCATCGGTCAGTGATTCAGGCGCCAACGGCCGCACTATATGCGCTTCACCGCCATAGCTAAACTCTTCTTCCTCGCGATCTTCACGACAGTGAGGACAGTGGATTAGTAGCATATTTTACGCACCTCAATAGGGTTTCTCTGTGCTCTTACTTTTGCTCTTAAATAGCGGTATCTCACCGGGCCCTGCGCGCGCCACATGTATCAACCGCGTCCACCAATAGCGAGTATCAATGCCGGTCAGTGGGCCACACCGGCGGCGCCGTGCTCGTCGATCAGCGCACCAGTATTAAAGCGATCGACATCAAAAGCCGCCGCCAGTGGGTGCGGGTGGTCGTTGGCAACCGTATCAGCGAACACAAAACCGGAAGCCGGCGTCGCCTTAAAACCGCCAGTTCCCCAGCCGCAGTTGAAGTACAGTCCGCCGACGGAGGTTTTACTGATAATCGGACAGGCATCTGGACAAGTGTCGACTACACCACCCCACTGCCGATTCATGCGAATGCGGCTAAATGCCGGAAACAACTCGCAGATAGCCTGCAGCGTGTGCTCGATAACATGGAACGAACCGCGCTGACCATAGCCGTTGTAGCCGTCGACGCCGGCACCGATAACCAGATCGCCCTTGTCAGACTGACTCACGTAACCGTGGACTGCATTCGACATAACGACCGTATCCAGACAGGGTTTAACCGGTTCCGAGACCAACGCCTGCAACGGACGCGATTCAACAGGTAGGCGCAATCCAGCCATCGCCGCAACCACACCTGAATTACCGGCAGTGACACAGGCAACTTTGCGCGCGCCAATAAAGCCGGCGGTAGTTTCCACCCCGAGAACGGCACCATTTTGACGGCGTATCCCAGTCACCTCTGTCTGTTGAATCATATCCACACCGAGAGCGTCTGCGCCGCGCGCATAACCCCAGGCTACGGCGTCGTGGCGCGCAGTGCCTCCTCGCGGTTGCCATGAAGCACCGAGAATTGGGTAGCGGCAATCCGGCGAAATATTGATTAGCGGGGCGATTTCTTTGATACGCTCAGGGGTCACCACCTCACCATCGATACCGTTGAGGCGGTTGGCGTTAACTCGCCGCTCTATATCGCGCATATCCTGCAAATTGTGACCTAGATTTAACACGCCGCGTTGGCTGAACATGACGTTATAGTTAAGTTCTTGACTGAGACCTTCCCATAGCTTCAAGGCGAGTTCATAGAGTTGCGCGGCCTCGTCCCAAAGGTAATTAGATCTGATAATGGTGGTGTTGCGAGCGGTATTACCACCGCCCAGATAGCCTTTTTCGATCACCGCGACATTCCTAATTCCATGTACCTTGGCCAGATAGTACGCGGTTGCCAGTCCGTGTCCGCCACCGCCCACCACAATCACATCATAATCACTTTTTGGCTTTGGGCTGCGCCAGATTTTCTGCCAGTTTTCGTGATAACTGAGGGCGTTGCTAAATAAACTAAAACCGGAATATTTTTTCATTCTTAACTACCACCAAAATACTAAGTCGTAAGTGTTAGTGAAGCAATTTATACGTCCAAAGAGATAGAACACAACTGCCAAACAAAGAGCTAAAAGCGACATACATACCACAAAAAAATCTTTATCTTAGATAAATGGCATTTTAAGACGTCTTTTTTCGGAAATTTATTGTCTAAAAGCGTCGCCATGCTTACAATGAAAACCGCAGCCCCATTCACCAGCACTCCATATATGTCGCCGAAAACCATCAATCCACAGCGCAGTTCACCGAGTTTATCGGTGGGTTTTGTGCTCATGCAAAGTTTTACACTACTACCATTTTCGGCTTTTATCGACGCTCTACGCCTGGCCGCAGACGAGGGTGACCAAAGCGCACAGATTCATTGTCGCTGGACAGTTATGGGGGCAACGCTCGATCGCATTACTTCGAGTTCTGGGGTCGCCATCGAACCCTGGGAGATCTACCGCGATCCGGCCGAATTCGACTACATCGTCGTGGTCGGTGGGTTACTCCCAGAGACATTGAATGGCAGTCGCCACGTGATCGACTATCTCCAGTGGGCTGACCGTGCACACACACCGATTATTGGTTTGTGTACCGGCTCTTTCGCGATGATTCGCGCCGGTCTAATGACCAACCGACGCTGCTGCGTTAGCTGGTTTCACTATGGCGATCTAACCGATCGCTATGTTGATGTGACGCCGGTAGGCGATCAGTTATTCGTCGACGACGGCGATCGTATTACCTGCGCTGGCGGCGCTGTAGCCGCCGATCTAGCGGCGCATATCATCGAGCGGCACCTCGGCCAGTCCTGGGCGCGCAAGAGTCTACGCATCTTGGTTATGGATAGTCCGAGACCGGCCAATGCGCCGCAACCGCAGCCTACTTCGACCTATAGAGTAGAAAACAAATGGGCAAAAAAAGCGCTTTTAGTGATGGAGCAAAATCTCAGTCGCCCGCTAACCACCAATGCCATTGCAGCGCGTATCAATATCTCAAAACGCCAGCTAGAACGCCTATTTCTAGCCGATACCGGCGACAGTCTGCAAAAATTTTATCGTAAAATTCGCCTCAGCTATGGCCACTGGCTGTTGGAGAACACCCAGCGCTCGATTACCGATATCGCAGAAGAGTCTGGCTTTGCAGACACCGCGCACTTCTCCCGCGCATTTCATGGCGCCTTTGCCCAACGGCCGACTGGCTTCCGCAAGCGCGCATTTAATAGCGGTAAAACATAGCCCTGAACCAACTCACTGCGATAAGCCAAACAAAAGTCCTGGGCTAAAATACCGAGTAACTAGGTTTGTCGTCGATTACGGCGACCTTTAACAGCGTCGAACCGGAATCAGGGCTCGGAAACGCAGTTTATTACATTTGATCAAATCTAAAGCCGTTTATTATCGTCCCACTGGGGTAAAATAAGAGGCTTTTGGAGCTCAAAAAGCTCCCTCGTTAGATTTAGGCTAATAGTGTGACGATGATAAAAGTGATATTCACTGAAGGTCTAAAGAGTCCCAAAACAGGCCTAACTATCGGTCTTTTGACGGTGCTCATGTACCACGGTAACGCAGCATTAGCACTGCTGATCGGAGCCGCCATAGCGCTTATCTTCGATAAAAGGCTTATTATCAACGCCAACACAATTGGCACATATGCACTACAAACGGCAATAATCTTACTCGGCCTGAAGCTTAACGCGAGTCAATTGATGCAAATCAGTGCCGATTACAGCCTACTCATCACTTGCTTTGTCACACTGACGCTCGGACTCGGCTTGCTGATTGGCCGTTGGTTTGGCAACAATCCAACCACCAGTCAGCTTATCGCATCTGGCACCGCGATCTGCGGAGGTACAACTATTGTCAGTTTATCTCCCGTTATCAATGCGCGGGTTGACCAAACTGCACTGGCATTGACTATGGTGTTTGTGCTGAACGCACTAGCTCTTTTGATATTCCCGACGATCGGCCAGTACCTAAATTTATCCCAAGAACAATTTGGTGTCTGGGCTGCGCTAGCGATTCACGATACCTCGTCGGTAATGGCTACCGCCGCACTGTATGGCGATGAGGCTGTCGCAATGGCAACAACCGTAAAGCTCGGCCGCACACTCTGGTTGATTCCGCTGCTGCTGTGCGCCAGTTTGTACACACAGCGTGGCACAGCGCATGTGAGACTGCCGTTGTTTATTGTCGGCTTCGTGTTAACCGCAGGACTGGGCTCCTTGGTTACACTGCCAAGCGCTCTACTCTGGGGTGCAGCATATGCCTGCAAAAGTCTGCTGGTGTTGGCCCTGTTTTGCATAGGCACAGAGATCAATCGCGCGACATTGCTCAATCTTCGCGGCGCTGCCTTTATGCAAGGTCTGGTTTTGTGGGCGGCGGTGGTGCCAGCGAGCCTCGCGATGGTTTACCACTGCGTATGACCTTTGATCGTGAGTAACTGTCGATTGTTGTCGCTTTTGATGACTACAATAGTTGGCATAGCGCAAGCTAGCAAAAATAACCCGGCACACCTAACCACGCACCTTTGCATAACCGCGCATAACTATTGGTTATAGCCTAGTGCGATTGCTTCTTTGGAATGCGCGTTCTAGTGCGTTAGCCTGAAGGAATGAAAATTTTTTCGCTTGAGATAGATCTACTGAGTGCTGTTGCAATAGCGGCATTCATATTATTTTTGCTCGCCCCGCTGCTGCTTTAGATCTTATAAACGCTGCCCTAAAACCAGTAAAAAATACTATCAGGTGCGCAGGCGGCGCTCATTACTGGGCGGTTTACCGTACACATCGCTGTAACACTTACTGAAATGCGGTGCCGTCGAGAAACCACAGCTTATCGCTACATCGATCAACGAGATCGACGTCTGTAACAACAGCAAGCGCGCGCGCGAAAGGCGCAACTCTAAATAGTATCGCGAGGGTGTTCGATGCAGATAACGATTAAACAAGCGCTCCAACTGGCGCCTTGAAATGCCCACACAATCGGCTACTTCATCGAGGCTCAATGGCTCCTCTATATTCGCCTCCATGAACACTACTGCCTCTACTAAACGCGGCTGACTGGCGCCGATAAGGTACTTTAATGGCGCCCGCTGCGGATCCTGCTCAGTGCGCACTCGGTCGCAAGTGAATTGCTCCGAAATTTCTTGAACCAACTCGTGGCCATGAATACTGGCGACTAGATTGAGCATCAAATCAATCGAACTAATACCGCCAGAACAGGTGTAGCGGTCGCGGTCGATCACAAACAGACTCGAGGTGATGTTTAACTTGGGAAACTGTTCGCGCATACTGGCGATATTCTCCCAGTGAATGGTACTCCGATAGCCGTCCAGTAACCCAGCAGTCGCCAGCACATAACTGCCGGTGCACATAGCGCCCAGCGGAACCTTCTTTTTAGCAAACGCTCGCAATGCTTCGATAATCGGTTTGTCGCAATAATTCTTTACATTGTAACCGCCGCAAACCACCAGAATATTCATTTCGCCAGCCGACTGCAAACTGCCATTCAGCACAATTTCAACCCCCGAACTAGAGGTCACTGGCGTGCCATCAAAACTGAATACAGTAAAGCGATAGAGTTCTTTACCGCTTATGCGGTTGGCCATCCGCAGCACCGATACCGCATTCGAAAAAGTGCTGAGGGTGTATTCGGGCATCAATAAAAAACCAATATGCAGAGTCACATCGGCTTCGGTTGCATAGACTGTGTCGCTCATACCTAAAGCGTCCTCTATCAATTACTTTTTATTTTTATAGTAGTTGCAGGCCGAGACAGTGCCTGATTATCACTTTAAGCTGTTTCCGATTATATGCATATAACTCAACTTTAAAGTAGCTATTTTGAAATTAAATACAGGTTTTTTTGTGCATCGCGAATTAGTGCCGTCGACGGCGCTTGCGTCCACCACTGAGCCCGGCAGGGTCGACTCTCGGTTGCGGTTTGGCGATCTGTGAGAAAAGCTTCGGGAAGGCGTCGCGCTTATTTGGAAACGCCATGGCATCGACAAAGTAATCTTGAAACTTGGGTTCCATAGCGGTTTCAATTTTTTCAATATTTTTAACCAGATCTTCAATCTCCGCGCGCGAGCCGCGATTGAGTAGCGCAATTCGTGCGCCTGTGCCTGCGGCATTACCAGCCGACGAAACCTGATCGAGCGTACAATCTGGAATCAAACCGAGCACCATGGCATGTTGCACATCGATATGACTGCCAAAGGCACCGGCGAGGCGAATACGCTCGATGTGTTGTGTGCCAATATGATCCATCAAAAGTTTGATGCCAGCGTAGAGGGCCGCCTTAGCCAGTTGAATCTGGCGGATATCATTTTGCGTGACGAACACCTCAGCGCCACCATCCAGCGGACTGTACAATAAGTAGGACCAAGTGCGACCGCTCTCGACAATGCGCGCTGTGCGATTTCGCAATTCACCGTCGACGATGCCATCCTCGGTCACGATACCGGCGAGATACATCTCAGCGACCACTTCGATAATCCCCGAACCACAGATACCGGTCACCCGGTGCTTATCGATGGATGCTGCAAACCCCGGTTGGTCTGACCACAAATCCGACCCTATGACCCTAAAACGCGGTTCGAGAGTTTCTGAGTCAATACGCACGCGCTCGATAGCGCCGGCAGCAGCGCGTTGCCCAGAGCTGACTTGAGCCCCCTCAAATGCCGGCCCAGTGGGGCTCGAACAGGCCAGCAATCGCTGCCGATTACCGAGAACAATCTCGGCGTTAGTACCAACATCTACCAGGAGCGTCATCTTGTCTTGCAATTGCGGTTCCTCAGACAGAATCATGCCAGCAGTATCCGCGCCTACGTGCCCAGCGATACACGGCAAAATATATAGTCGTCCACCGCCATTGATTACCAGTTCCAGTTCACTCGCGGGCATCTCCACAGCAGCATCTGTGGTCAGAGCGAAAGGCGCACCACCGAGTTCAACCGGACTGATACCAAGCAATATATGATGCATGATTGGATTGGCCACCAGCGCTATTTCAAGAATATCCTCGATCGTGCAGCCAACCTGCCCGGCGACCTCTAAAAAAAGCTTGTTTAGGGCGTGGCGAATGACCTGTGTCATCTCCTCGGCGCCCTCTGGATGCATCATCACATACGACACGCGACTCATTAAATCCTCACCAAAGCGAATTTGTGGATTCATCACACTGGCACTGCCGAGAACCTGACCACTGGTTAGATCGCACAGATGAACGGCGATCGTGGTCGAGCCAACATCCACTGCAACGCCATAGGCACACTCGTGCAGGCCCGGCCACAGAGCTACGATAGTCTGATTGTCGTAGACTGCCGCAGTAATACCTCGCTGTCCTTCGCTCAAAAGCGGCTGCAGAGTCTTGAGTAAGCGGTTGTCACAGGTCAGCTCGGGCAATTGCCAGTCGCTAGCCAGCGCCTCTAAGAGGCGCTGTAGATCGCCTTTTGGGACATGCATATCGGCATCTTCGACCTGCACGTAGTAAAGTCGCGTCGCTGGATCGAGAGCAATATCGCGATACTCCGCCTCCTTGCGCACGATCTGCCGATGCACCTGACTCTCTGGTGGTACATCGATCACTACATCTTTTAACAGCAAGGTGTGACAACTCAGACGCCGCCCACCTACAAGCGGCGTCTTGCGCGTGCCGTATTTTATCTCGGTGGCGCAAAATGCCGAAAGCGAACTACTCGCCGACGCGATTTGATGTTTTACAAAAGTGCCCTCGGCACAGATAATTTGGCAGCGCCCACAAAGGCCGCGGCCGCCGCATACCGAGTCGATATCTACGCCGAGAACCCGCGCCGCATGCAGCAAAGGGGTATTCACAGGAAAGCTACCACGCCGCCCAGACGGGGTAAAAACGACTTTGACCATGTTCGCCAAGAGCGCGCTAACCCCGGCGTCTGCGCCCACCGCGAGCGCGTCCTTCGCCCTCGGCTACGGCCTCGCGGTAAGCCTTAATCCAGCGGCTACAATTCGGATCATTACCCATCATCACATCGCCACCGCGGACCGCTGCCATCACCTCAGGATGCAACGGGCTAGTAATCGCTGAGGTCATACCAGCACCCATCGCCATGGTTAAAAAGGCACTATTGATACCGTTGCGGTTGGGCAACCCAAAGCTGACATTAGACGCACCACAGGTGGTGTTAACTTTTAATTCCTCGCGCAATCGCCGCACTACGTGCATCACCTGTAAGCCGGCTGTATTTATCGCACCGATCGGCATGACCAGCGGATCGACGACCACATCGCTGTAGTGAATACCATAGTCGGCAGCTCGTTCGATAATCTTTTTGGCCACCGCAAACCGCTCATCCGGATCCTCTGAGATACCGGTTTCATCGTTCGAGATCGCCACTACCGCGGCGCCATACTTTGCCACCAGCGGCAATACCCGCTCTAACACCTCGTCTTCGCCCGTCACCGAGTTGACCAGAGCCTTGCCCTGGTAAACAGCTAAACCGGCCTCAAGCGCATCGATAATCGACGAGTCGATACTCAGTGGCACATCGGTCACCGCCTGCACCAACTGAATTGCCTCGGCCAGAATGCGCGGCTCATCCGCGAGCGGAATACCGGCGTTGACATCGAGCATCTGAGCGCCTGCAGCTACCTGTGCAAGAGCATCGGATTCGACTCGACTGTAGTCTCCGGCTTTCATTTCTGCGGCAAGGATCTTGCGGCCCGTTGGGTTAATACGCTCACCAATTACCACAAAGGGTTGATCGAAGCCTATTTTAACGTCGCGGCTGGCTGAACTAATGGTGGTGGTGGTCATGCTAACTCCTACTATTTTAAATAATTCGGGCCTTGAAAAGACCGATTCGAAGGCTTATTCAAGGTACTTGGTCCAATGCTAAAACCGCGCGCGGCAAGTTCGAAATGACCATCCTGAACTTGATACATCCAAGCTGCTGACTTTTTCAAGCCACCCAGAGGATAGAGATGGCAACGATCGATCAGGCACTCCGGATCAGCGTGCATCCCGGCCAACAGATCACAGATTAATTGACTAGGTTCAGACGACGGCGCATTCACGTGTCGGCCCAAGAAACTGTCCTTTAGAGTCAACCGCAACATATCCGTTGGATTGCGCGTTAAATAGCGCATCGAGGGACCCACACCGCAATGCTGCGCGTGCTTTATCAGTGTTTTGATCGTCGCTAACCCAGGGATCCCCACATGCACTGGCAGTCGATTACCCTGACCGCGAACCTTTCTCTCCCAGTCGAGCACCGGTTGGGCCTCAAAGACAAACTGAGTCGCCAGGTACAAACTCATATCAGTATCACACGCATAGTCATTCTTTTGCCGAATCGCCAGCGCACAGGCGTCCTCTGGAACATCTGGACTGCCCTCAGGATGACCAGCTAAGCCTAGCCGAGTAAAGCCATACTTTTCAAATAAGCCGGTGCGCAGGACCTCGATCGAGGCACTAAAGTCCCCCATCGGTTGGTCGACGCCGCCACCGATCAACAACCCCTCAGTGACGCCGGTCTCACCTTGCAGTGACGCCAGATTTTCTTCCAGAACAGCCGCCGAGGCGATCGAGCGCGCAGCGAAGTGCGGTACCGGATGATATCCCTCGGCCTGTAATCGCCGCACCGTATTCATGGTATCGGCAAAGTCAGAACCCGGCAAAAACGTTACAT
Source organism: Porticoccaceae bacterium (assembly GCA_028822945.1). Taxonomy (GTDB): domain Bacteria; phylum Pseudomonadota; class Gammaproteobacteria; order Pseudomonadales; family Porticoccaceae; genus TMED48. The sequence continues at coordinate 31,230 of JAPKCN010000002.1, forward strand.
AGATGGTGCATCCGCGACGAACGATTTGACTAAAATCAGTGATTTGCGCGGCAGCCCCTGGCGTGACCTCTAAACTGGTGGTCAGCATTAAGTCGATCAGCGCTTGTTTTTGTTGTTCTGTGCTCATTAGCATCTGCCCTAGCTTTCCCATTTACAAGAATCTAACACTCCGAAAAATCTTTCTCAGAGCTTCAATCATCGCTGTTAGCCAACCTTTAAACCTTTGGCTTTAACCAATTTTTTGATGTCCTGATCGGAGTACTCTCGTTCGATCTCAGCCGCTATTTGCTCGGCCAGGACCTGCGGGCTACCCTCTGCCTCAAGAGCGCTCGACTCGCGCCGCCAATCGGCCAGGTACTCGTCGCTACCACCCTTTCCAGCGCGCATTGCAGCACGATCAATCGCCTCTTGGAAACGCTGACTGAGGATCGCCTTGCCGCGGTCGCGACCGCGCTTGACCAACACCTGCGCAGGAATATCGCGCCAGTAAACTAGAATTTTTTGCATGCTTGCGGTAACTCCAAATGCTACGGCTACGAGTTCGCGAATTTTAAGACTTGCAATTCGAGGCCCGATTGTAAGTCACCATAACCACAGGGGCGGTGCTGAAAAGTCAGGTCTAACGAACCTGCGGCACTGCGAGCTTGCTCCAGCAGCAACTCGGTCGGCTGCTGTGACAAATAAACCACGCGCCTGTAGTGCCCAAAGTATTGATCACGAAGTTCAGGATAACGATCAAGTTTCAATCCTCGATAAACCAACCGGTCAAAATGCTGCACTAAAAAGTCGGTCAGATAAAATGTGCCCAACTCTTCATCTGCAATTTGCTGAAAACGCTTTTCGCCAGCAAATACCGAATAGCAGTGGGCTCCGGGCAAGCGTTCAATATTTTCCTCGGCCAGCACTCGGTCGATCTCGCCAGCGCTGCCGCAGTCCGCATAAGCGACAAAAATGTGCAGGTAGTATTCTCGCTGCTGCGCAATCTTGGCGCGCAATTTACCGGCGATCAGGTGCGGACGATTATGTAATGCAGGGTCCAAGCACGTCAGATGCATATGACTCCAACCATTTAACTGTTGCAACCGCACAATTTCATGCGAAAGCGCTCCGCAGGCTATCACTAAAATCGGCGCCGCAGCGCAATCCAAAGCGCGAGCCGCGGTCATCAGGCGATCATTTCCAGTTCGCGTCGCTCGCTGACCAGACGAATCGCCGTGGTTGCAGCATCTGCAGCATCGCGGCAGTAGGCATCGGCGCCTACCGCATCTCCAAATTCTTGGTTCAGCGGTGCGCCACCGACCATGACGATATACTTGTGCCTGAGTCCTTTGTCTTTCAGAGCATCGATGACTACCTTCATATATGGCATGGTGGTGGTTAGTAGTGCCGACATACCTAATATATCGGGTTTGTGGCGCTCGAGCGCGGCCACATATTCCTCGACAGCATTGTTGATACCAATGTCGTACACCTCAAAACCGGCACCCTCCATCATCATCGCTACCAAATTTTTCCCGATGTCATGGATATCGCCCTTGACCGTACCAATGACCATGGTGCCTACGGGTTTAGCGCCAGTTTCTGCCAGTAGTGGTTTTAAAATAGCCATACCGCCCTTCATGGAGTTGGCGGCCAACAGTACTTCGGGCACGAATAGGATACCGTCGCGAAAATCTACGCCGACAACGGTCATACCATCGACCAATGCTTCACTGAGTACACGCTCTGCGCTCCAGCCACGATCGATCAGAATCTGCGTACCCTCAATAACTTCTTCTTTTAAGCCATCGTACAAATCGTCGTGCATTTGCAATACCAGATCTTCGTTTGATAATTCAGCTAGTACGATATCGTCTTCATCTGACATAAGATTTATTCCTATAACAACTATCCAGTAAAAACACGCTAATAATCGCGATCTGCAAACGATCCCTTGCGACGTGCCATAAAGTCCAGTAAAGCCTCGTCAATAGCCGGATCAAAGGCCGGCGCCCGATACTCATCGAGCATTTTTTTCCATAACCGATTGGCGCGTTGTGCTGTATCCAACGAGCCGTCCACCTGCCACTGCTCGTAACTGTTGTTGTCGGCGACCGTCGAGCGATAAAACGCAGTTTCAAAATTCTTTAGGGTGTGCGCCGAACCGAGATAATGTTTGCCCGGACCAACCTCGCGGACAGCATCCAACGCCTGACCATTTTCAGACATATCCATACCACCCAATAGCACAGCGATCATACTCGCCTGATCGCAATCCATAATAAATTTCTCGTAGCCCATCGCTAGACCACCCTCGAGCCAACCGGCGGTGTGCAGCATAAAGTTAACCCCCGCCAAAGCACTGGTTTGCAATGTGTTTGCAGCCTCGTAAGCGGCCTGTGCATCCGGCAACTTGGAGCCGCATAGACCGCCACCACTTCTGAATGGCACGCCTAGACGCCGAGCTAACGCGGCCGCTGCGTAGATCACCTGACTGGGTTCTGGCGTACCGAAAGTCGGCGCGCCAGTCGCCATCGATACGGCGGCCGCAAAGGTGCCAAAAATTACCGGCGCTCCAGGACGACAAAGCTGTGTAAAGGCTACGCCGGCCAGCGCTTCGGCAAGAATTTGGGTGACCGTGCCCGCGGTGGTCACCGGCGACATTGCGCCGGCGAGAATAAACGGCGAGATAATAGTCGCCTGATTATTTCGCGCATACACTTTTAACGAGCCAAGCATGGTGGCGTCATAGGTCATCGGTGAATTAACATTGATCAGGCTGGTCAGGACACAGTTTTGGTCAACAAACTCATCGCCAAATACCAGCTTGGCCATATCTACCGTGTCCTGGGCGCGCTCGTGGTGAGTCACCGAACCCATGAGCGGCTTATCACTGTATTTAAAGTGACTATAGACCATGTCGAAGTGGCGCTTGTTAACCGGCAGATCGACCGGTTCGCAAATGGTGCCGCCAGAGTGATGCATTCCAGGTGCCATGTAGGCGAGTTTTATAAAGTTGTTGAAGTCGTCGATCGTCGCATAGCGTCGGCCCTTGTCGATATCGTGTACAAAGGGCGATCCATAGGCTGGCACCAGCACCGTACGCTTGCCACCAATTATTACACTGCGCGCTGGGTTGCGGGCATGCTGCATGAACTCTTTTGGTGCCGTGGCCTGAATCAGTGAGCGGCACAGTCCTTTCGGGAAGTGCACTCGCGTACCTTGCACGTCGGCGCCCGCTGCTTGCCACATCTCCAGCGCCTCTGGATCGTCGAGAAAATCGATACCGATCTCCTCGAGGAGTAAATCGGCATTTTCCTCAATGATTACCAGGCTCTCTTCGTCGAGGTAGTCGAAATAGGGAATCTTGCGTTCAATAAATGGCGCAGTCTCTACCACAGCACTGGCACGCGCAGCTCGCCGCCCCTCGCGACCACCACCCTCTCGCCCTGCTCTTCTCCGCCCGCTTGTTTCAATCATAATGGTGCATCCGTTTAATAGGTTGCGAAACTGTATTTAATCTGCCGACGTTTTATCAGCCAATTCCAGCGAATTTATGCGCCCAGCACGACCCGCTTACCCACGCCACAACCAGCTGTCGTTTTCGCGAAGTTTATGCCTGTTTAAACCGAGTCGCATACGTTTGTGCGACACGCCAATGTCCGTCCGCGACGCGCCCGGTAACTAACTGCGCAATCGCTGGTTGGCGCCATCAAATGGCGACTCATCGATGACCGTGGCGACGTAGCGTTTACCGAGAATCTCGATCTCTAAATGCGTGCCGATAGCGCCGTATTGAACCTGCACTAAACTTAGCGCCAGTGACTTGTTGATGCGAAAGCCAAACCCGCCAGAGGTCGCGCGCCCGACCAACGCGCCATCTTTATAAACACCCTCGGAACCACGTGCATCGGCATCTACCACGTCGTGAACCTCAAGCGTTGCAAAGCAGTTGGTAAAGCCTCGCTCGCGCCATGCCAGCAGCGCCTCCTTACCAACGAAGTCACAGTCTTTGTCGAGTTTTACAAAGCGATCGAGTCCCGACTCAATTGCCGAGTACTCGATCGACATCTCTCGCGGAATCAGTCGGTAAGACTTCTCCAACCGCATACTTTCCATCGCACGGATACCAAACGGCTTGATATCGTATTCGGCACCGGCACTCATCAGTTGGTCAAAGATGTAATTCTGCATTTCAATTGGATGGTGTAATTCCCAACCCAGTTCACCAATAAAATTAACCCGCAGTGCCTCTGCATTCGCGTAACCTACGTTGATCGACTTACCCGTCAGCCACTTGAAATTGTCGTTACCAAGATCGGTGTCGGTGAGTTTTTGCAGCACATCACGCGAGCGCGGCCCAGCCAGCACCAAAACGCCCATCTGAGTGGTAATTTTTTGCAGACTCACCGAGCCATCATGAGGCGCCAGTTTGGTCAAGTAATCCCAGTCATGGCGTTCTTGGGCGCCGGCGAACACCATGTAGTAGCTATTTTTTGCGCGTTTATAAATGGTGAACTCGGCGCGCACGCCGCCATTTTTTGATAGCATGTGACAAAGCCCAATGCGACCAATCGTCACCGGTACCTTATTCGCCACAATGCTGTTCAGCCAGGCCTCTGCGCCGTGCCCAGTGACCGTGCATTTGGAGAATGCCGACATATCGAGCACGCCGACCTTGTCGTGCACATGGCAGCACTCACGACCGACAAATGGAAAATAATTAGATCGTCGAAACGAGTTCTTTTCGACGATTCGCCCATCCGCTAACGCGGTCGAGTGATTCTTGTTCCATAGCGTATCGCCCTTGTCGAGTTCGCTCTCCGACAGGGCGTAATCAGTCGGCGCAAACCAATTCGGTCGCTCCCAACCATAGACCGAACCAAACACCGCGCCCAACGCCTTCATGCGGTCGTAACAGGGTGAGGTCTTCAGCGGTCGGCCGGCGCTGCGCTCCTCATCGGGGTAATGATTTTTAAATACGTGGTTGTAAGCTTCTTCGTTTTTTGCACGCAGATATCCGCGACTGGCATAGGGCCCAAAACGCCGCGGATCCACGCCCATCATATCTACTGTCGGTTCGCCATCGACAATCCACTCGGCCAGTTGCCAAGCCGCGCCGCCGGCGGCGGTAATACCGAAACTATGGCCTTCGTTAAGCCATAAGTTTTTTCGCCCCCAAGCCGGCCCAACGATTGGGTTGCCATCCGGTGTATACGCAATAGCGCCGTTATAAACGGTTTTAACACCGACCTCAGCAAATGCTGGGACGCGCGTCATACAGGCTTCGATATGCGGCATTAAACGGTCGAGATCGCCGTTGAATAGTTCATACTCCGACTGGTCGCTGGGGCCATCGACATAACAACAAGGAGCGCCCTCTTCATAGGGGCCAAGGATAAAACCACCGTTCTCCTCGCGCAGGTAATAACCGGCGTCAGAATCTCGCAATACCGCTTGTTCGGGCAAGCCCTGCGCCTTACGCCTCAGCACCTCCGGATGAGGCTCGGTAACAATGTACTGGTGTTCAACCGGAATCACTGGAATATCCAATCCGACCATAGCGCCGGTCTTGCGCGCAAAGTTGCCGGTGCAGCAAACCACGTGCTGACAGTGAATATCGCCTTTATCGGTCTTGACAACCCAACTGTCGTCGGTTTGTTGTTCGAGGTCTAGCATTGCCGTGTTGCGGTAGATTGTCGCGCCGCGAGCTCGCGCGCCTTTCGCTAGTGCCTGCGTCAAATCAGCAGACTGAATATAACCATCGTCCGGGTGCTGAATAGCACCGATCAAACCCTCGATATTGGCCATTGGCCAAGCTTGAGCAACTTGTTCTGGGGTCAGAAAATTCACCGCCACACCGACCGTCTCGGCCACCGATGAGTAGTAGCGATACTCATCCATGCGATCCTCGTTACTCGCCAGACGAATATTCGATACGACACTAAAGCCGACGGGTTGTCCGGTCTCTTTTTCGAGTTCGTGATAGAAATTTACCGAGTACTGGTGTAATTTGCCGACTGAATAGCTCATATTGAACAGGGGTAATAACCCTGCTGCATGCCAGGTCGAACCCGACGTTAATTCTTTGCGCTCGACCAGCACAACGTCTGTCCAACCCTTTTTAGCAAGGTGGTAGAGGGTGCTAACACCGACCACACCCCCTCCCACGACCACGACTTTGGCGCTTGTTTTCATAACCCACTCTCAATCAAACTATGCTTGCAGTGTAACCATCGATGCCCTGCGACTAGAGCGCAATTGCGACAGGCTGTTACGCGCATGCGTCATCCACAGAAGCCCCGACTGACTGAGCCTACCGTCGTTTTTGAGACAGCATCGGACGGTCTGGGAAATACACCAAAAGCACGGGGCAACCAAGATAGCCGCTGTTCTGTAATACCTGAAAAAAAGTATAACCGCACTGCTGATCCAGCAGACTCTATGGAGCATTAAGAATGAGTGATATTGAAATAGCCCGCAACGCAAAAACCCTAGCGATTGGCGACATTGCCAACAAACTGGATATTCCAGACGCAGCACTAATTCCGTATGGTCGCACCAAAGCCAAAATCAACCCCGAATACATCGCCTCGCTGAGCGAACGACCTGATGGTAAATTAATTCTGGTCACAGCGATCACGCCAACCCCTGCCGGTGAAGGTAAGACCACCACCTCGGTGGGTCTCGCAGATGGTCTCAATCGCGTCGGCAAAAAAGCCCTCGTCTGCCTGCGCGAACCGAGCCTCGGCCCGTGTTTTGGTATGAAGGGTGGCGCAGCCGGCGGCGGCTATGCGCAAGTGGTGCCGATGGAAGATATCAACCTTCACTTTACCGGCGATTTTCACGCTATTGGCGCCGCACATAACCTACTGTCGGCCCTACTCGACAACCATATTCACTGGGGCAACAGTCTAGAGATCGATGCTCGGCGAATCGCATGGAAACGGGTGATCGACATGAATGATCGCGCGCTTCGCAACATTACCTGTGCCCTCGGTGGCCCCGGCAATGGTTTCCCGCGCCAGGACGGATACGATATCACGGTGGCCTCAGAGGTCATGGCGATATTTTGTCTGGCGACAGATTTGGATGATCTAAAAGCTCGCTTGGATAAAATTGTCGTCGGTTATACCCGTGAACACAACGCGGTACATGCCGTCGATATTCTCGGCACAGGCGCCATGACGGTTCTTCTCAAAGATGCCGTGGCGCCCAATTTAGTGCAAACACTAGAAAATAACCCAGCGATTATTCACGGTGGACCGTTCGCCAATATTGCGCATGGTTGCAACTCGGTAATCGCCACCAAGGCAAGTCTAAAGTTAGCCGATTACGTAGTCACCGAGGCCGGGTTCGGAGCCGACTTGGGCGCCGAAAAGTTTTTCAATATTAAGTGTCGCGCAGCTAATCTACGCCCTGATGCAGCGGTGATCGTGGCGACAGTCCGTGCCTTGAAGATGCACGGTGCCGCCGAAACCGAGGGGCTGGATAGGCTGCGTAGCGGCTGTAGTAATCTGGCGCGTCATATCGAAAACGTAAAATCCTTTGGTGTACCCGTAATCGTCGCGATTAATCAGTTTACCACCGATAGCGACGATGAGATTGGAGTCATCAAAGAGCAGGCTAAAGCCAGCGGCGTCAAGGCCATAGGTTGCACCCACTGGGCCGATGGTGGCGCAGGCACCGAGGAGCTGGCCTACGAGGTGGCGGCACTTGCCGACAGTGGTGTGGCCAACTTTGCGCCGCTCTACCCCAATGACATGCCAATCTGGGAAAAGATCAAAACCGTGGCGACGCGGATCTATCGCGCTGACGACGTTATTGCCGATCAAAAAATACGCGATCAAATCGGTAAGCTACAGGGTGACGGCTATGGTCACTTTCCAGTATGCATTGCCAAGACTCAGTACAGTTTTACCACCGACCCTAACCGCAAGGGTGCGCCGCTCGACCATATTTTAACCATACGTGAAGTGCGCCTAAGTGCCGGCGCAGGGTTTATCGTTGTCGTTTGTGGCGACGTTATGACTATGCCAGGTCTGCCACGAGTGCCGGCGGCCAACAGCATCAAAATCAATGATCAAGGCGAGGTCGCCGGACTGTTTTAAAGACACGGCTGGGGGCTCCCAAACCACGCAGTCAGCCCCGCCGATTAGCCACAAATTGTTGGATGTTGGATGTTGGATGTTGGATGTTGGGTGTTGGGTGTTGGGTGTTGG
>JAPKCN010000224.1 GCA_028822945.1 Porticoccaceae bacterium
GTAACTCTTTGCATCAATTGGGAGCAATTGCATGCAAAGAGTTACCTAAATGGTGAGCTCCGGTCGCAGGTCGACATTATTTATCTCGACCCCATGTATCCTGAGAGCGGTAAGTCAGCCAAGGTCAAAAAAGAGATGCAAGCATTCAAGATACTTGTTGGTGAAGATCTGGACGCCGACGAGCTACTCGACTTAGCAATCGGCGCAGCAATCTACCGTGTGGTCGTGAAACGGCCTCGCAAAGCCAAGCATCTTGGTAACTTAGCGCCCGATTTTTCGCTGTCAGGTAAGTCTACGCGCTATGACATATACGCAAAATGTAAATTGCCTGTGGAATTGTAAACGTTTTGTAGCTAGGTTAATCTTCTTTTAGGAGTCGCTCGATGACACCTTGGTAGATCTCGGTGAGTAATTCTAGGTCGGCGGTCGCGACATGCTCGTTAACTTGATGAATACTGGCATTGATTGGGCCGAGTTCAACGACCTGGGTTCCCATAGGTGCGATAAAGCGGCCGTCTGAGGTTCCGCCAGCGGTAGATAATTCTGGATATGCGCCGGTAGCAGAAAAAATACTCTCTTTGGTTGCCGCTATCAGCTCGCCCTGTTGAGTTAAGAAGGGCATGCCGTTGAGCCGCCAGGCGAGATCATACTTCAGATCATAGCGGTCTAGAATAGCCTCGGTTCGGTGAATAATCTGTGCGGCGGTCAGCTCGGTGGAAAAGCGGAAGTTAAAGTCTGCTTCAAGGGTTCCAGGAATAACATTGGTTGCTCCGGTGCCGGCGCTTAGGTTGGAAATCTGTAAAGTAGTGGCAGGAAATGCCGAATTACCACAGTCCCATACCTCGGCAGCTAATTCGGCTAGTACCGGCATTGCCATGTGTATTGGATTAATCGCTAGGTGAGGGTATGCGACATGACCTTGCTTCCCCTCAACGGTGAGTTTGCAACCCAGTGAACCGCGGCGACCAATCTTGATAGTATCGCTACAGCGATAACTACTCGTAGGTTCTCCTACTAAGCACCAATCGGGCGTGATTTTTTTATCTTGCAGCCATTCGACAACCTTGGCGGTGCCATTTAGCGCATCGCCCTCTTCGTCGCTAGTAATTAAAAAGGCGAGTCTGCCGGCATGCACTGGATGCGCCTCGACAAAGCGCTCCGCAGCGACCACCATAGCTGCCAGAGCGCCCTTCATGTCGGCTGCGCCGCGACCGAAGAGGATTCCATCGGTGATAGTCGGTTGAAAGGGTGGGGATGTCCATTTTTCTGTATTTCCGGTGGGTACCACATCGGTGTGTCCCGCAAAACATAAAATTGGACCATCGATTCCGTGTACCGCCCAGAAATTAGTTACATCGGAAAATGGCAGCGACGTGATAAAAAAGCCTATACGTTCAAGTCTTTTGATCATCAAAGCTTGACAGCCTTGGTCGAGCGGTGTCACGGATGGCCGTTGGATAAGTTGTTTCGTAAGCGCGATAGTGCAGGAGTCAGATGGCATGCCGACAGTCTCATAAAAAGTCTCTATTGTAGAGAGCAATGATTGGCAGTGCTATAGGCACGTCGCGCCAATAAAGCGCGTCTTTCGGTAACGCATTCGCTCGCGCGCCAAGAGGCGTTCACGGGGCCAAAGCTGACGTAATTTTGGCGAAATGTTATCATAATTTGAGGGGTAGGGTAGTCGCTATGGATACGGTGTATCGAGATAGAAACTTTGACGATCTTGCGGAAAAATTTGCGCATAAGGTCTATGGAGGACTCAAGGGTGATATTCGCCTAGCAGTCATATGGCGTGATATAGCGGCCGAGATTGTATCGCTACAAGCTGGTCAACCACTGCGGATTTTAGACGTTGGCGGAGGGTTAGGTCAGCACTCGATTCGCTTGGCGAAAATCGGCCATCGAGTGGTTTATAGTGATATCTCGAAGAAAATGTTTGAGACTGCTCGCGACCATGCGAGGGTTGCGCAAGTGGAACATGCCATTGATTGGCATTGTGGTGGTTACCAAAAACTTGACGAGGTGATTGATGGCAAGTTCGATTTAGTCTTATGCCACGCGCTGATCGAGTGGCTGGCCGAGCCGGATATGTTGATCACTCGATTAAAACAATGGATAAGACCAGATGGCTATCTGTCACTAACATTTTATAACCGCAGTGGACTAGAATACAGAAATCTAATACGGGGTAATTTTCGCAGTCTCGAGCGCCGATTTCGTGCCGATCCTGGAAGCCTAACGCCCCGCCACCCCCTGCTGCCAAAAACTGTTCTGGGATGGCTAGATACTGCAGATCTTCAGCTCTGCAGGAGTAGCGGAATACGTGTATTCCACGATTACGTTACCACCCTCAGAGGTGGCCATAACGATCCATACTCAGTGTTGCAAATGGAGCTGAAATATTCCTCGTTGGAGCCCTATAAATGGCTTGGTCGCTACCTGCATTTAATAGCGAGGCAACCATCCCAACTTTAGTTCTAAGGTCTTGACAGTAAGCAATTATGTTACGTTTGTGAGGCTAGCTGACCAATTTGTCTTTTGCAGCATTGATCTTAGCTGCTAAGTAATCGCTGCCGCCCCGATCTGGATGCAACCGTTGAATAAGGCGTCGATGGGTCTTTATAATGTCGGCACTCGAGGTGCCGGGTTTTAAACCAAGAACATCCCATGCCTCGTTTTCAGAGAGTTCGTTGAAGGTCTGCTGACTGTTGCCTTCAGTTGACCTGTCGTCGCTTTTTTGCGCATAACCAGACCGCAAAAGAAAAGCCTGTAGTAAAACGTAGGATTCGCGGTCTTGTTCGCGCAGATAATTAGCTAAGGCGCCGATTTCGTCTTCATTGAGATCACTTAGCTGGCGCCCAGAGAAATCGCCCTGCAAAACTTCACCATCAATTTTCTGACTAACAAAATTGACCTCGACGCGAATGTTTTTGGTACGGAATTGCGATGGACCTGTTTTGAAGTGACTAAAAAACCTCAGTAGTGGCCAGGCGCGTAAGCCAAAGCCTAGCAGCCCTTTAGTGAGCGGAATCAGCGCGGCCAAACCCGCGCCAATCCAATGCATTTTCCCCGTGGCAACCAACAGCAGAGAGCCTAATAAAACGCCCCAAAATGCACTTGTCCATAGAAATCGTTTGCGCTTCTCACGAGGCATACGGCCAAGCATATCTCGCCAATACC
>JAPKCN010000039.1 GCA_028822945.1 Porticoccaceae bacterium
AAAGCTGCATAACAGGTGCGCTCAAAACACTCCGCATTAGCCACGATCCGACGAGTCTAAGGTTAATTGCTCAGCAGGATTTGCAGATCAAGTTTAACTGCAGTGATAGACCAGTCACTGAAGATACTACTCATGTGCATTCGTATTTTGAAGATAGTAGACATTCGAATAAAATTGTGCCGTTACCGCGGAAAATTATATAGCTACTGGCCTACATGAATAAGATCCAATACGCCGCTGATATTATTTTTAGAGTGGTTACCAAGGATCTCAAAATCCATAATTAGTTAACCCTAAAAAACACCTCCAAAAAGCGACGATCTCAGGGCTTGCCTCGATCAAATGCTCAGAAATATGTACACTATTAGAGGCCTAGGGATTTATGAAATTATCCTACAAAAAAACAAATCATTTAGCCCTGTAACCGAATAAATCGGCGGGTGGTTGCATAATAAAATCGAAGTGACCGCGAAACAAACTCACCACGCGCTGAGTTTTTGCCTTTTGCCTTAGGACCCATAACAACCCTTTAAACTGTTGTCGATTAATCGACAACACTGGCTAAACGCTGGGGCTATAATAAACGCATAGTTCAATGCACAAAAATAATTTTGAATAGACCTAAGATATCGTGTGCCCTAAAACAATTTTTAAGCCTATTTAACTGAATGCCTTACCTCGACGCACATCTCTGAGCGAAAACCTCGGCTGAGCCGACTGACGCATTTGCTATAATGACAATCTTACCAATCAGACGACCACATCTGTATGATTTATATCAACCCACAGTGCAGTATTGCTGAAACCGAGATCGTGTTTTCGGCGATTCGTGCGCAAGGTGCGGGTGGGCAAAATGTCAACAAAGTATCCTCGGCCATTCACTTACGCTTTGACATCACCGCCTCGTCATTGCCCGAAGTTTACAAGCAGCGCTTACTTAGCCTGAACGACCAGCGCATTAATAAAGACGGCATTATTATTATAAAAGCACAACAGTTTCGCACCCAAGAAAAAAACCGCGCCAATTCTTTGCAGCGGTTGTGCGATTTAATTAGCGGTATCACCGTCGAGCGCAAAAGGCGGCGCCCAACCAAGCCGTCTAAACGCTCTCAGAAAAAGCGCATGGACAGTAAAACCCGCCGCGGTAAAATTAAATCGTTGCGCGGTAAGTCTATCGATTAGATAACATCAAAAATGTCAATTATTTAAATTTTTGCCTTTGCAGTATGCATCCAGCTAACAACTATCGGCGTCGTTGGGTGTGAGGAAGCATAAGAGAGGCCACCGAAGTAGCCGTTCTAACACAACTCGTTTTAGCTGCCAGTGATCAGGACAGATCGGGGTCCTGCGGGTCGTAAAACGATCTGAAATTGTGCAACTCCGGTGCCATACAAGCGACTGTGCTCTCCAGCGCCGCCTTGGTATCACCGCCAGTTGATTCCCAGGCATCATCGCCAGCCTGCATCGACTCGAAGCTGTCGTGAAAATGTCCCATCATCAGGTCGATGTCGGATTCCTCTGCTACATTAGAATAAAACCCATAAGCATAAAATCCGCTCTCAGGCATTTCCAAAGTATCCAGCCAGATGTTATAGCTGGCGGCAAATGCATCGACATCAGCCATACTCTTACCTTCATTTAAGGTACAGCGATAGTAGGAGGATACAAGGTCGGCTCCGCTGCCCGCTTCACCAAAGCTGGAAGGATCACGCGTAAAATGAAAGCTCCAACCGCCGCGGTTGGCGGCATCACACGCCATGACCGTTTGATACTTAGCAGCCCAAGTCTGAGCTGGCTCATCATCGGCCCACTGCTGCCAACTTGCTGCGGCGGCCTCGGCCGAAGTCCACTGCAATTCCCACCAGCCATTATCAAATTCGTTGTCATCGCTGGCAGACTCATAGCCCCAGGCTCCTACTAGCTCCTCGGACAACTCCATAGAACGCCACTCCGAGACCATTTCATCGACCGCCTCTCGGCTGTAGTCAGGCCCCGCAACACAGGGAATAAATTCGTTATAAAATTGTCTGCCAACCATATCGTAGGTAACAGCCTCCAGCTCGACTACGGCCAACTCGGCAACCTCCTCTACTTGTTTTGCACAACCTGCCAAAACCATAATCGTTGTAACTACCATCATCAACTTATTCACAATGTCTACCCTCTATGTTGTTGGTTTTGTCCGCAACCGCAAGCATTTGGCGCGCAAATTTAATAAAAGATAACTAACATGCTATTAAGAATACAAGTATCTGTCGTGGATAAGTAGCGCTAATCTACGGATATTTCCAAAGATTACAGTAACAGGCAAATTTAACATCTTTACTGTATGAAATCTGTGCTCTAGGGTGCAATACGCAGACGCAATGGCTTGCACGCAAATAGATACACATCTGTTTTGGCGAATCCAAAGCTACGCTATCTCGGTAAAGATAACCGTGATAAACGAGAGATCAGAGATGACATATTAGATATCACCGCTAAATCAGCAAAATCTGGTTCTACCCGGAGCATTGGTTTATTATTATCGCAGACTATTGAGGCGCGATTATGCAGTTAAAAGTATACCTTTCCGGAGAAATTCATACCGACTGGCGCGATCAGATCATTCGTGGTTGTCGCGATCGGCAGCTCGACCTTGTGTTTTATTCGGCAGTCACTGATCACCCGACAAGCGATCGCGCGGGCGACGTTCTCGGCCCCGAGGAGCGCTCATTTTGGCGCGATCATAAGTCCGCAAAGGTCAACGCTATGCGCACTAAAACGCTGCTTGAAAACTGTGATGTTGCGGTTGTGCGCTTTGGCGAGCAATATAAACAGTGGAACGCGGCTTTCGATGCCGGTTACTGCGCGGCGCTCGGCAAACCTTACATTAGCCTGCACAGTGAAGATCTGGTTCATCCCTTAAAAGAGGTAGATGCAGCCGCTCAGGCGTGGGCGACGACGCCGCGACAGGTGGTCGAGGTCCTAAGCTATATTGGCGGCGAATAGCTATAAGCGCACCAAATGAACCGTCATGCCTTACTGAGCTCTAGAGTGCGCCAGTCAAATACCAAGCGCTACGATATATGCACGTCTAGCTGGCGATAGCGGTGGCAAGGCATAGAAATGCAAAGAGTGTGATGGAGAGTGGCAAAAAAAGGCTATAACGAGCCAACCTTGCAGTCAGTTGCGCTCAACCGCATCTACCGAGGTCACATAAATTGTTTAAGACAACACAAGAGCTTGAAGGCGGGCTCGATCTCATTAAGAGTTCACCCAAAGATCGCGGTATTGTGGAGCTAATCGTATGCCGACCCGGCATTGGTAAGCGCGAAGAACTGTCGGAGGCCAGACTCGATATCTATAGCGGTCTCGACGGCGATAACTGGCTCGATCGGGGCGACCGCCACACCGCTGATAAACGTGCCCACCCCGACATGCAGTTAAACCTGATAAATTCTCGCGTAATAGCCCTCATCGCGCAGACCCGCGAGCGCTGGCAATTGGCCGGTGATCAGTTTTATGTCGACCTTGACCTTAGTGCTGATAATCTGCCGCCGGGTACTCTGCTATTAGTTGCTGATGCGGTTATTCAGGTCACCGCAGAACCGCATCTCGGGTGCAGTAAATTTATCCGGAGATATGGCCGTGAAGCGACAAAATTTGTCAATTCCAAACTCGGTAAGTCACTCAATT
Organism: Porticoccaceae bacterium; assembly: GCA_028822945.1. Taxonomy (GTDB): domain Bacteria; phylum Pseudomonadota; class Gammaproteobacteria; order Pseudomonadales; family Porticoccaceae; genus TMED48. The sequence goes on from JAPKCN010000039.1 coordinate 3,679, forward strand.
TAAGAGGTATTAACGCCAAGGTAATCACCGCAGGTAAGGTGTCACTGGGCGCACAAATCAACAAAATAAGCGGCTAAAACCGTGTCCTTTAAACATAATTACTGGCCTGTACCCGATGATTTATACAACGACAGAAACCCTTCCCGGACGAAAAATAATCAATGTGCTTGGCGTTGTCACCGGCAATGTGGTGCAATCCAAACACATTGGTCGCGACTTTATGGCTCAGCTAAAAAGCTTGGTGGGTGGTGAAATTATCGGCTATACAGAAATGCTGACCGACGCCAGAACCATCGCAATACAGCGTTTAATCGCCAGTGCCGAGAGCAAAGGGGCGGATGCAGTGATAGGTATCCGCTTCACAACCAGCTCAATTATGGACAGCTCGTCAGAGATTATGGTGTTTGGCACTGCCGTCAAACTCGACTAAAACTGGCAACATCCGTAAAACTGTCTTTGTCACAAACACCCTGGAGCCGCACTTTTGATCAACGGCGGTGACTATAGTGGGGTTTAAGTAAAGCATGGTTAGCGAGAGTTAGCGGGTAGCTAGTCAATACCACCCATGCAAAGGTACTTGATATCAAGGTAGTCGTCCATCCCATACTTGGATCCCTCGCGGCCACTACCCGACTCTTTAACACCGCCGAACGGTGCCATTTCGTTGGAGATTATCGACTCGTTAATACCGACAATCCCAAACTCCAATTGCTCGGCCACGCGCCATACACGACCGATATCCCGCGAGTAAAAATACGCTGCTAAGCCAAATTCGGTATCGTTGGCCATGGCGATAACCTCGGCCTCGCTATCAAAGCGAAAGATCGGCGCCACCGGCCCAAAAATCTCCTCGCGAAAAACTCGCATATCTTTGCTCACGTCTGTGAGTATGGTTGGCTCGACATAACTGCCGCCGAGCGCACTGCGTCCACCACCAAGCGCAACATGAGCACCCTTGGCAACCGCATCGTCGATCATTTCGCACACCCCATTGGCGGCACTGACGTCAATCAAAGGGCCAACAGTCACCCCCGGTTGACTGCCGTCGCCAACTTTGAGCTGCCTGGCAGCAGCGATAAATTTGGCGGTAAACTCATTAAAAATTTTAGACTGCACAATTATTCGGTTGGAACACACGCAGGTCTGTCCGGCGTTGCGGTATTTCGAGGCCATCGCACCCTGCACGGCGGCATCGATATCGGCATCGTCAAATACAATAAACGGCGCATTGCCGCCGAGTTCCATCGATGTGCGTTTGACGGTTTGTGCGCACTCGGCGATCAACTGCTTACCCACAGGAGTAGACCCGGTAAATGTGACCTTGCGCACCAGTGGGTTAGAGGTCATCTCGGCACCTATGGCGGCGGTGTGACCCGTGACGATGTTGATTAATCCGGGCGGAAAACCGGCGCGCTCGGCCAGTTCAACAATCGCCATGGCCGACAGTGGCGTGGCATTTGCCGGCTTACAGACGACCGCACAACCTGCGGCAATCGCTGGGGCAATCTTGCGTGTCAGCATGGCATTAGGGAAATTCCATGGTGTGATACAAGCGACAACTCCAACCGGCTGTTTAATCACCACCAAACGCTTGTCGCTAGATGATTGCGCGATAGTATCGCCGTAAACCCGTTTTGACTCCTCGCTAAACCACTCGACATAACTGGCGCCATAGAGCACTTCGCCGCGTGCCTCGGCCAGGGGCTTGCCCTGTTCGGCGGTCAGCAGCGTAGCTAGATCTTGCTGGTGTTCAAGCATCAGGTTATACCAAATGCGCAACAGTATTGCGCGCTGTTTGACCGTGGTTTTGGCCCATTCGCTCTGAGCGCGGGCCGCCGCCTCGATCATGCGGCGGGTCTCGGCCGCAGCACACCTTGGCACCAACGCAAGCACCTCTCCGTTGGCGGGATTGGTCACCGGCAGAGTTTCTCCGCTGTCGGCATCCACCCAGACGCCGTCGATATAGACTTGAGTTTTGATCAATGTGGGGTCTTGAAGTGAAATTGTCATCGCATAGCCTTTAATCTTTATTGCCTAAATCGAAGCGCCCAGGCGCCTTACAGGTGAGCCCCCGAGAACGCTTCTAACAATGCCTCTCGAATTATTAGAAGGTCGACTAGGTAAGCGCTTTGGGGCATCCTAGCATGCTATATTGTCCAGTTCTAGCCTCCCCCCGCGGGGCCCTTAAACTACCTTAGCAACGTGTTTAGAGGACATTTAATCAGCTGGATATTGATATTTCCACAGTTGACCCAATCTATAACATAGGCAGAGAGGGAGTAAAACATTGGAACAGTACAGAGGTACGACTATTCTATCCGTGCGCCGCAACAACATCGTTGTGATTGGCGGCGACGGGCAAGTGAGCATGGGCAACACGATTATGAAGGGTAATGCGCGCAAAGTGCGTAGGCTTTATAAAGACCAAGTAATCGCCGGTTTTGCCGGTGGAACGGCAGATGCATTTACCCTGTTCGAGCGCTTTGAAGCAAAATTAGAACAGCACCATGGCAACCTCACGCGGGCCGCGGTGGAGTTAGCTAAAGACTGGCGCACCGACCGCATATTGCGCAAACTTGAGGCATTGCTGGCGGTTGCCGATCGCGAGGCATCGCTTATCATCACTGGAAATGGCGACGTCATACAACCAGAAAATGATCTCATTGCCATCGGCTCTGGTGGGCCTTTTGCTCAATCGGCCGCCCGTGCACTACTCGATAATACCGCGCTAAGCGCGGAGCAGATCGTTGCCGAGGGCTTAAAAATTGCCGGCGACATCTGCGTCTATACCAACCACAATCACACCATCGAAGTGCTTGACTGCAGCGCCGACCCAACCGAAAAGGATTCTCCATCCCCATGTCCCAAATGACGCCCCGAGAAATAGTCCACGAGCTGAATCGCCACATTATTGGTCAGGACGATGCCAAGCGCGCCGTTGCCATCGCCCTCAGAAATCGCTGGAGGCGCGCGCAACTCGACGACGAGATGCGCAACGAGGTGACACCGAAAAATATTCTTATGATCGGCCCGACCGGGGTCGGAAAAACAGAGATCGCGCGGCGACTTGCCCGCCTTGCTAACGCACCGTTCGTCAAGGTCGAGGCAACCAAGTTTACTGAGGTCGGCTACGTCGGCAAGGACGTAGAATCAATTATTCGCGATCTGGTCGAAACTGCGGTAAAGCAAAGCCGCGAACAAGAGATGCACAAGGTCGAACAGCGCGCCCTCGACGCCGCTGAAGAGCGCGTATTAGACGCCCTTTTACCGCCTGCCCGAACGACAGGCACAAGCGAGTCGTCCACCCGGCAGGTATTCCGTAAAAAGCTCCGCGAGGGTGAGTTGGATCACAAAGAAATTGAAATTGAACTGCGCCAATCGGCCCCGGGCGTCGAAATTATGGCACCACCAGGGATGGAGGAGATGACCTCGCAATTGCAAAATATGTTTAGCTCAATGGGCAAAGGAAAAACCAGCAGTCGCAAAGTAACCGTTGCCGAGGCACTCAAGCATCTTAAAGAAGAAGAGGCTAGCAAGCTAATCAACGACGAGGAGATTAAACTCCAAGCGGTGGAGTCAGCCGAACAACAGGGTATCGTTTTTCTCGACGAAATCGACAAGGTATGTCGACGTTCAGAGGGCTCTGGTGGCGATGTGTCGCGCGAGGGCGTGCAGCGCGATCTGCTGCCCTTAATCGAGGGTAGTACGGTGTCGACCAAATATGGCATGATCAAAACTGACCATATTTTGTTTATTGCCTCGGGCGCCTTTCACCTTTCGAAACCTTCAGACCTAATTCCCGAGTTGCAGGGTCGATTGCCGATTCGGGTCGAACTCGCATCGCTCGGGATCCACGACTTCGAGCGCATTCTGACCGAACCCAGCGCCTCACTCACGAAACAGTACTGCGGATTGATGGCCACCGAGGGCCTTACCATAGCGTTTTCTGACGACGGCGTGCGACGGATCGCCGAGATTGCCTTCGAGGTTAACGAGGGCACTGAGAATATCGGCGCGCGCCGCTTACACACCATTCTCGAGCGCCTGCTGGAGGAAGTTTCATTCGATGCAGCGGATCTCGGCGCGGTAGGCAACGATATCACCATCGACCGCGAATTTGTTGAAAAACACCTTGGTGAATTAGCCAGTAACGAAGATCTCACACGATTTATATTGTAACTATCCATGCCGACTTTGGTGCCTTGGAATAGGGATAACCTCGGCGTAGCCGCCGGCATGAACCGTTGCTAGAGGAGGAGAAACGCTGTGCCTATGCCCGAGCAAGTCACTGTAAACCGCGACAAAGACCAGCTGTCGCTAACCTATACCGATAGCAAATGTCACAATTTAAGCGCCGAGTTCCTGCGCGTGCTGTCGCCGAGCGCCGAGGTAAGAGGACACGGGCCCGACGATGAAACACTTCAGGTCGGCAAGCGCAATGTGCGTATTGATGGGCTGCAAAAGGCTGGCAACTATGCGTTACGGATACAGTTTGACGACGGTCACGACACGGGCATCTACACCTGGGATTATCTCTACGATCTGGGCCGTAACCAAGGCCGGTACTGGCAAGATTATCTCGGCAAACTGCATCAGCAGTCGGGTTCGCGGGATAGCGACACCCAAGTGATCAATATTCTCAGCGAATCCTAGACATTTACCGTCAGGCATACCTATCTGCAGCGCGGGCCGCTACAATAGGTGTCCAGACAACCGATTATGATTGCCATTATGTCAGACGAAACTACCCATTTTGGCTACCAGACGGTACCCGTCGCTAACAAGGCGCAGCGCGTCGCTGATGTATTTCACTCAGTAGCGGGTAAATATGATCTCATGAACGACCTGATGTCGGTTGGTATCCACCGTATCTGGAAGTGTATTACCATCGAAATGTCGGCGGTTCGGCCGGGCCACAGCGTCCTCGATATCGCCGGCGGCACCGGCGATTTGGCCGCCAAATTTGCCACCCGCGTCGGCCCCGAGGGCTTAGTGGTGCTCGCCGACATTAACGAGTCAATGCTGAAGGTAGGGCGCGATCGACTAATCGACCGCGGAGTTGTCGAAAATGTGCGCTTTGCCCAGACGGATGCGCAGCACCTGCCCTTTCCCGATAACAGCTTCGATGTTGTTAGTATCGCCTTTGGACTGCGCAACGTCACAAACAAAGACCTCGCATTGAGAGCTATGCTGCGGGTATTAAAACCCGGAGGGAGACTGTTGGTACTGGAATTCTCAAGACCGCAAAATCCAGTGATCGGCAAGCTCTACGATGGCTATTCGTTTAACTTGCTGCCTAAACTCGGTCAGTTGTTTGCTCGCGATGCCGAAAGCTACCGATACCTCCCCGAGTCGATCCGCATGCATCCCGACCAAAAAACGCTTCAGGCTATGCTCGACAGTGCCGGATTTGTCAACACCGACTACCACAATATGAGCGCTGGCATCGTAGCCCTCCACCGCGGGGTCAAGCCCTAGTGATCGGCGCGATGGTCAGCGCCACAGCCATGCGTCAGATCGCCGCCTTGATCAACAGCGCACTACGCTACGACAGTGCCTCGCAGTATGCGATTGCAGAATTGTCCGGCACACGCATTGTGATCGATAGCCACTCGCCGGCGTTTCGCGTAGCAGTTGCAATAGACGACGGGCGGATATCGCTGCACACCGACCCCAGCGAGGCCGCCGACGTTACCCTCAGCGGTTCGCTGGTGTCAATCATCGCGGTCGCGCTGAAAGCACAAAGCTCAATGACGCTCGCGGGCAGCGGCGTTACTGTTTCAGGCGATACACAAGTACTGCAGCAATTAAACAACGTACTCGGTCAATTGGATATCGACTGGGAGGCGGCGCTCGCTGATGTGCTTGGCGACATTCCCGCACATGCACTCGGCAGCGCAGTCCGAGCCGCGGCACGCAGTTTTAGTGAGAACAGCCGACGACTGTCTGAAACAGCCATCGAGGTCGCTCAAGAAGAGTGGCGCATCACCCCAAGCATGCCCGAATTTGAGGAGCTTTCGGCGCAGATTCGTTTGCTGGCCGGCGATGTTGAACGACTTGAGGCGCGCGTTGCGCGACTACTGGAGAGATTGCCCAAATGATGCAACTCAAGCGCGCTATGAAAATTTATCGCGTTATAGGGCGCTACCGTCTGGCGGAGTTTCTCGATCACTCGCTGCTACCTTGGTCGCTGCGAGCGCTGCTGGCACCAGCCAAATTATTTGCCGATAGCCCACAAAACAGAGGGGCTCAACTGCGTTTGGCGCTAGAGGAACTGGGACCGATCTTTGTCAAATTTGGCCAGCTATTGTCGACTCGCCCAGATCTAGTACCCTCCGATCTGTGTGCCGAACTCGCCAAGTTGCAAGACGATGTTGCACCGTTTAGTTCGACGCTTTTTATACAGACGGTTGAGAAGGCCCTGGATGGGTGCATAGGCGATCTATTTGCCAGCTTTGACGAGCAACCACTGGCGTCTGCATCGATCGCGCAGGTGCATGGCGCCATGACCCTCGAGGGCCGCGATGTGGTCGTCAAGGCGGTGCGCCCAGGTATCGAAAAGACCATTCGCGAAGACCTTGCACTGCTGTTTATACTAGCTAAACTAATCGTTAAATACAGTCCCGACGGCCAGCGATTGCATCCGGTCGAAGTGGTAGAGGACTATCAAAACGTGATCCTCGACGAACTTAACCTGCAGGCCGAGGGCGCCAACGCCTCGCTGTTAAAGCATAATTTTAGCGACTCTGCGCTGCTCCATATCCCCGAGATACTTTGGCCATTATCCAACGAAAACGTGCTGGTGATGGAACGTATTTATGCCATCCCTGTGACCAACATCGAGGCCTTAAAAACCGCTGGCGTCGATTTTAAGTTACTTGCCGAGCGCGGCGTAGAAATATTTTTTACTCAGGTATTCGAACATAATTTCTTTCATGCAGATATGCATCCCGGAAACATATTTGTGGATGCCAGCAAACCGAAATCACCCACTTATTTGGCTATCGACTGTGCCATTATGGGCTCGCTAAGTAGCGACGATCAGTTTTATATGGCGCGTAATATGCTGGCTATTTTTAAGCGCGATTACCGCCTCGTTGCGGAGTTACACATTCGTTCAGGGTGGGTTGGCAGCGATACCTCGGTGAACGAATTCACCAACGCCATACGCTCGGTATGCGAACCGGTCTTTCAACGCCCACTGAATGAAATTTCGATGGGCTACATGATGATTCAGCTGTTTAATACCGCGCGCCGCTTTAACATGGAGGTGCAACCATCGCTGGTACTATTGCAAAAAACCTTGCTCAATATCGAGGGTCTCGGACGCCAACTCTACCCGCAACTCGACCTATGGGCCTCAGCGCAACCCTTTTTAGAGCGCTGGGTCCGCAGACGATACTCGCCTAAGGGCCTCTACAAGCAATTAAAAAACCACCTTCCGGACTGGCTGGAGCACTTACCGCAGTTGCCACCGCTGATCTTTAAAGCGTTGGAAAATACCCAGCCTGTGGCGACTCTACCCGCACCGGTGACACCACGGCCCTCACTTGGCGGCCGCTGGACGCGAATCGTAGGGCTTTCGCTACTGCTCGCCGGTGTACTCGGTATCGATCCAGGACTTTGGCGCGGGCTGCAAGAGATGCCAACCGTGAGTCTAGTGGCACTGGCCCTCGGTGCGCTGATCTTAGCCGTTCGCTAGGCAGCACTATTTTTAACCGCAAACTACTGCCATAATTAGGAGTAGTAGGATTAACCCGGCCATGGCCCTATGAGCAAGCCTATGCAC
>JAPKCN010000040.1 GCA_028822945.1 Porticoccaceae bacterium
GTTTGGGCCTCCGTATTGATCTCGACAGCGATGTTGTCATCGTCGATCCAAACAACTATAAAAAGTATGTCGAATACACAGATTACTACCACTCGCTAATGGGCCGAAACGGTGTGTCTGTAGCTGCCTCGCAACAGATTATGCGACATGACAATACTGCAGTAGCTGCGGTCATGGTGGCCATCGGTGACGCCGATGGCCTGATCTGTGGCAAAGTTGGGCGGTTTGATTTTCACCTGCGTGAAATAATGCAATTGCTCGGTCCCGACGACAAGCATCAGCTGATGAGTTCTGCCGCGCTATTACTGATGCCTGATGGCCCGCTATTTCTAACAGATACGGCGATGAACATCGATCCTAGCACCGAGGAATTGGTGCAGATCACCGAAGCCACCGCCTCGCTGGTTAGACGCTTTGGAATGGAGCCTAAAGTCGCGATGTTGTCCCACTCAAATTTTGGCACCTCGGGAGCCAACTCGGCTAAAAAAGTCCGCGATGCTAGCGAGATATTGCGCAATAAGCACCCGAGCTTGCAAATCGACGGAGAGATGCATGTTTTAAGCGCGCTAAATCCAGCACTGCGAGATACCATCTATGCCGAGTCGCGCCTGCAGGGGCGCGCCAATGTGCTGGTGATGCCCAACTTAGACGCTGCCAACATCGCTATGGGGCTGATTCGCTTGATGACCGATGCGTTGTTGATTGGCCCGCTTATCCACGGTTGTAAAAAACCCGCGCACATCGTTATTCCATCTGTGTCATCGCGTGGAATTTTTAACATGACGGCACTCACCGTGACCGACATCAATGCCAGGAATAAAGCCTCTTGAACATGTTTTAGGCGTTCGCCGTTGAGCTGCCCTGCATTGCGTGTCGATACAGAGCACGCTTGTCGAGGCCCGTAATTTTAGCCGTAACCGAGGCGGCTTTGCTCGGTGATAGCTCGACCTTCAGCAGGCTCAGTATACGTTCGGCATCGCCTGTAATAATACCGGACGCGGGCGGCGAGGCCGCTATGATTAATACTATTTCACCGCGCTGCTGGCAAATGTCGGCGACTACCATGGTATGCAGTTCGGCCAGCGTTGCGCGGCTGTAGGTCTCAAATTTTTTACTGATCTCGCGTGCCACAAAGGCCTCGCGTTCGGCGCCTAGAACCTCCATAGCGTCTGCAAGAGTATCGACAATCCGATGCGGTGCTTCGTAGCAGACGAGGGTTTCGCTGGATGTTTTCCAAGCTTGAAGCGCAGCTTTTCGAGCAGCACTTTTAGCAGGCAAAAATCCGATAAAACTGAACCGATCGGTGGCTAACCCGCAGACCGAAAGCGCACTAACGAGCGCACAGCTACCGGGAATCGGTATGACCGTAACACCCTGTTGTCGAGCGACAGCAACTAACCTATAACCCGGATCAGAGATCAATGGTGTGCCGGCATCTGAGATTAGAGCAACCGAGTCGCGCCGCGCGAGGCGGGTAAGAATTTTATCGATACTTTGCCTATCGCTGTGTTCATGGTAGGTCATTGTTGGTGAATTTATGTGATAATGGTCAAGCAACTTTTTACTGTGTCGTGTGTCCTCGCAGGCGATGATGTCGACGCTCTGGAGAATCTCTACGGCGCGTGGCGACATGTCTGCCAGGTTGCCGATAGGCGTAGCAACAATATAGAGTGTTCCGCGTGGATCTGAATGCATGATTAAAAACTTTTTAATTTATTTAGTATACGTCGCTATCTTAGCCTTTATTGGGGGCTGTGTGCCATCTACCAATATACCTATAAAAAATGCACCTATACTCGTTCAGACGCCAGCGGTTGCATACCCAGAGACCGGCGATACACGCCGTGCGGAGCAACTTTACCGGCGCGCACAAAAAGCCGACGGCAGTATCCGCAATGGTCTCCTACTGGATAGTGCCGAGGTGTTTTTTCTCAACGGTAATCTCGATCGCAGTCGCCGTGCATTTGATCAAATTGATCGGCAAAGACTCCTCGATAGCGAATATCTAGAATATATCTTGCTCGGTGGCGAGACACTCAGGCAGCAGGCCGATTGGGCAGCACTAAAAATTTGGCTAGAGGATATCCGCCTCGACTATTTAGTATCCCGGCATAGCCTCGATCAAAGACGGCGATTAGTCGACCTGCAAACAGACCTAAGCATTGCCTCTGGGCCAATCTTGAAGAGTTTAAAGGACTCTGTGGCACTAGCTGCGGCTTTGCCCGCAAGTCAGCGCCAGCACCTACACAACCGCATTTGGCGCCTCCTCAATCGACTACCCTATGACCAGTTAAAAAAGACTGAAAGATCGCCGGCTAATCAGCACTTAAATGGCTGGCAACAATTGGCCGCACTGCTCAGAAAAGCCGCCGGTGACGGCAGAGGTCAAACCCGCCTGTTCACTGACTGGCGCGGCCGAATGCCCTATCATCCGGCCGCGCGCACGCCACCCAAGGCACTCATTAACATCTTTGACGCAGCAACCGAAGTCGACAAAGTCGCCCTGATGCTGCCATTGCAAGACCAGTATCGCATGGCTAGCCTGACACTACTGGACGGCTTTATGGCCGGATTCTATGAGTTTTCCAAGCGCTCTCAGAAAACACCGCAAGTGCGCATTTACGACAGTGCTAAACGGCCTTTGCAAGAGGTTTATGACGAAGCCCTTAGTGATGGTGCCGAAATGATTATTGGTCCTGTGCGCAGCGCAAGTGTTCGCAGCCTAATTGGTCTCGAGCAACTGCCGGTACCAACAATCAGTCTCAACCGCGTTAATACCGAAGATCTTATAGGTCCGGATAACCTGTTCCAATTTGGTCTGTCGCCACTCGATGAAATGGATCAAATTGCTGACCGCGCGTGGTTTTTAGGTAAGCGGCGGGTGCTGCTTATAGCCCCTGAAGCCGGGTGGGGACGCCGAGCCAGCAAGTATTTTGAAAAAGCTTGGATTCAGCGCGGCGGCACAATCGTCGACTCAGTGCGCTATCCCAGTAGTGTTAGCGACTTCAGCAGCCTGTTAAGAGGCCCACTACATATCGACGCTAGCGAGGACCGCGGCGTCGAGTTAAAGCGCTTCATCAACAACCGCCTGACCACCCGAGCGCGTCGCCGTCAGGATATCGATATAGTAGTTATGCTCAGTTATCCGAATATCGCCCGGCAAATCAAACCCGCCCTAGAATTTTTATATGCTGCAGATCTGCCCGTCTATGCCAGCTCGCACGTTTACAGCGGCGCTATCCAAAGCAGCCTCGACCGCGATCTATCGGGTGTAGAATTTTGCGCAATGCCGTGGATGCTTAGGGGACAATTAGCAACGCCAGTGTTACCAGACGATCAACTACACACCGCGTTGAAAAATTTTTACGCACTCGGTTATGACGCATTTCTAGTGCATCGAGAGCTAGCCAACCTGCGGCGCGGCGATGACAGTGTTCCGCTGTTTGCCGCCTCTGGTCTCCTATCACTGGAGCGCGGCCAAATTAAACGCCAAACCGGTTGGGCGAAATTTGACCGCGGGCGGGTGGTCGCAATCGAGGCGAATAAGTGAGTATTTAACTAGCCACGATAGCACCGTGTGAATCCTAAGCAGGGTTGAGATGGTATAGCCAGAGCTAGCGAGATTGACTGGTGAACAAGCGGAAAAGCGTGCTTATCAATGCCTGTCAGAACGTGGACTCAAGCTAGTAGAGCGCAAGTTTCGTAACAGCCGAGGAGAGGTTTATCTGCTCATGAATGATCTCGATGGCTGGTATCAATTGAGGTAAAGTATCGACTCAGCGATTGCTTTGGGAACGCTAAAGACGCCACCACAGGGGCTAAGCTTGGTCGCATGACGTCCGCTGCAGGCCCCGTCTTGCAACTACTGCCATGGGAGTCTCGCGCCCTGCGGTTCGATACTCTAACCTTTGCGCCAGTGCGCGATAGCGCGAGCAGTTACCGATACAATAGGATCAAAAATATCTTGCAGAAACAACGGGCTGGAGCGACTCGACCTATATGACACCAGATCGACGGATATACCATTTTTTTGAGCGCCTGATCGAGGGTACTATGAGCATTGGTGATGCTTTTGCACCGCAACTCGCTCAGGCTGCCGAGATACTTACCGACGCATTGCTCGCGGGGAATACCCTTTATACCTGTGGGCAAGGTTCGAGCGCCCTAGTCGGCGAGTTTTTTAGCCACAAGCTGAGCAGTGGTGCAGACATCGAACGCCCGGGTTTCCCATGCGTTAATATTAATCAATTGACTCACAACATCGACGGTGACAGTCGCTACGCCCAAGCGATCCTTACTCATGCTCGACAAGCTGACATACTGGTATTGATTAGCCGCGGCGATAGCCATAGTGACCTGATAAACAGCATTGAGGCGGCCCTAGAGCGCGGTATGCGGATCGTCTTACTCACCTATAAAAACGATTCGATACTGGTCGATAATCTTGGCTATAGCGACCTGTGTATCGATATGAGCCAATTTGAACCCGCCGCGCTGGACACCCTTCAGTTTCAGGTGATAGCCTGTCTGTGTGATTTAATCGACTACATCATTTTAGGAGAATCTTAAGTGTACAAATTTGTCATCTGGCTTCTATCTGCGGCCCTTTTGGGCGGTTGCACATCTGTACTGCACAATGTAACTGATAAACCGGTTGGCACCGATGATATATCCACAGGTGTCGGAGCCGATATCACGGACAACCAATTGGATATGTTTATCGGTGTAAATATAAAAAAAGCGGATCCGCAACTCGCTCGCTCGCATATTAATGTCAACGTCTACTCTTCTGTAGTTTTGATCACTGGAGAAGTCTCCAATAAACGTTTAAAAACCCTAGCTGGCGATACTGCACGTGCCTTTCAAGGAGTCAGGGCAGTCCATAATCAGCTCAATATTCGCAGTAACTCGACGTGGCTCGCCCGCTCGGCCGATACTGTTTTGACGGCTAAGGTCAAAGCAAAACTAGTGCTCGATGAGGAAATCAGCGCAGGGGATATCAATGTCATCAGCGAGGATAGTATCGTCTACCTTATGGGGAGGGTTTCACAGGCAACCGGCGCGAGGACTGCCAACCGGGCTAGCGAAACCAGCGGAGCGCGCAACGTAGTGAAAATATTTGATTATACCGATTAGTCCTAGTGCAGCCGCCGCCAGATATCTAATTCCTATCCCGTTAAGGCTTGAGAAACTAATGCTGTTGCCCTACCCCGGCCAAGGAGGTCGAGGAAACTATATGACGCAAACGCCGATTGGGTACCAACTAATCTGTGAACTCAATTGCGTAGACTACCATAGGACAATTAATGTCTATTAAGTGACTGCTCAGACAGTTTAATTAGACGCTAAAAATTGTTACACGCAATGAACAATGCCAGCTATAAACGGACTAACTAGGCCGCATTAATACCCTATTACTTAATAACCCGCAACGACGGCTTGCTCTTCAATCCATCTCTACGTTTAGGCACTGAAGGCGGCGGTGGCGGCGTTATCGCTTTGGGACCCTGTGGTGGAGTAGGATCCTCGGGTGGTTCCGGCTCAAACATCATGCCCTGGCCATTTTCTTGCGCATAAATACCAAGTATCGATCCCATCGGGCAAAATATATCGATCGGGATCCCGCCAAAACGTGTTGACAGCTGAATGAAGTCGTTATTCATTTCAAAGTTAGTTACTGCGCGTGGTGCTATATTCAGAATAATCTGCCCGTTGGTGACAAAATTCTGCGGTACTTCCACACTTTCGTGGTGAGCGTCGACTACCACATAAGGCGTGCAATCATTATCTACAATCCACTCGTAGAATGCACGGATGAGATAGGGTCGATTTGACAGCATACTCACTAAACCTTATCCGCCATGAAACTCACGTTCAAAGACGCGTTTCATATAGTTATGCAAAGGTTTGGTCTGCGCACTCGCGGGAATCTCTATACCCAATTGCGGAAGACGCCAAAGCAGTGGTGCCAAACAACAATCGACCAAGGTGTAATCCTCACTCATGAAATACGGTAAATCAGTAAAGATTGAAGAGACACCAATCAGTGACTCGCGTAATTCTTTTCTGGCAATAGCCCCATCATCGCCATTTGGATCGCGAATGATACGGTCAGAAAGGGTGCACCAGTCGCGCTCGATGCGAAAAATCCACAGCCGACTCTGGGCGCGAGCTACAGGGTAGACCGGTAATAACGGCGGGTGTGGAAAACGCTCATCGAGGTACTCCATGACAACTTTAGACTCGTACAACGCCAAATCACGGTCGACCAACGTCGGCAGCGTCCCATAGGGGTTAGCTTCGAGAATTTCCTCGGTGATGGCGGTCGAATCCATGTCTTCGATGTCGACAGTCACGCCTTTTTCCGCCAAGACAATTCTTACCCTATGGCTATACTGGCAAGTCGGATCTGAAAATAATGTCATCGACGATCTTCGCACACGCACCTCTCAATTATATAGCTAATCACAAATGGGAAATAACTAACCCCTACCTAACGCTAAGTTTATTAACACAGCGTTTTCTATCCAGAGCACAAGGCTGTTAATGCCTAGTGTATACCCTTCCAGTATTCTCGATTCAGCAGCGACACAAAAACCAATAATAACGCAAGAAACAGCAATACCAAGCGCCCGATATGTTTTCGCTGCTGCGCCATGGGTTCAGCAATATAGGTTAAAAAGTTGACTAGATCAAATACTGCCGCATCATACTCCGGCGGCGTTAATAATCCATCTGAAATCGACGCAAAACGTCCGCACGGGTTATCGAGGATGTCCTCTCCGGTCATTAGATCTCTCTTCACTCCGCCATTCTGCGCGAAACTCGGTCCGGGCGCGCACTCGGTTAGGCCCTGCAAGTCGAGTAGCGCGTGCGGCATACCAACATCTTTATACACACGGTTATTGACACCCAGCGGTCGATTGTCATCCACATAGAAGTTCCTCAGGTAGGTGTAAACCCACTCTGGCGAGCGCGCACGCGCAACCAGCGTCAAATCTGGTGGCACCGCACCAAACCATTCCTTAGACTTTTCCTCGGTCATGCCTATAGTCATCAAATCGCCAATTTTTTGATCAGTAAAGACCATATTGTCCATCATCATGCGGTGCGGGATGCCTATATCATCGGCTACTCGCTCCCAGCGAGAATATTTAAACGAGTGGCACCCCATACAGTAGTTGACGGCTAGTTTTGCACCGTTTTGCAATGAAGCATTGTTATCCAGTTCGGCATCAAACGCATCACAGTCTATGGTGCCACAAGATTTTCCCTCGGCACCCACAACTTTCAGTGGCACCACCACTAACAGACCTACAAGTGCAAAACCACACAGCGTTTTAAATGGTCCTATACCGCCATCCATAGTTATTCGGTCTGGCTCGGGGCGCGTTCTCTCGTAGCGCGTCCAAAAATAAATACCAATAAAGTAAGAAAAATAGAAGATTGTACAGATTTGCGCCAAAAGCGTTCTCGCCGCGGTCGGCGCCTTGACGCCGAGGTAACCGAGAATAATAAAATTGGCCGCAAAGAGCACCAGCATAACTCGGCTAATATTGCCTTTGTAGCGCATTGACCGCACCGGGCTTCGGTCTAACCACGGCAAAATAAACAGAATTGCAATCGCAGCAGCCATCGCCATAAAGCCTCCCAACTTGTCCGGAACGGCGCGCAGCATTGAATAATACGGCGTGAAATACCAGACTGGCGCGATGTGCTCGGGGGTCTTCAGCGAGTTGGCAATTTCAAAATTGGCGTGCTCGAGGAAATAACCACCCATCTCAGGCATAAAAAACAGCACTGAACAAAAAGCAAATAAGAAAACCGTAATCGGCACCAAATCGTGGATAACAAAGTATGGATAGAACGGGATGCCATCTATCGGATTACCCTGTGCATCTTTATACTTTTTTATCGATACGCCATCAGGATTGTTCGAACCGACATCGTGAAGTGCAATTATATGCATCACAACCAGTGCAATTAAAATGATTGGCATGGCGACCACGTGCAACGACATAAAGCGATTGAGGGTTATCCCAGAAATCAAATAATCACCACGAATCCACTCTACAATACCCTCACCAACAACCGGTATGGCACCAAACAGTGAGATAATGACCTGCGCTCCCCAGTAAGACATCTGGCCCCAAGGCAAAACATAACCAAGAAATGCCTCGGCCATAAGAGCAACGTAAATAGTCATACCGAACACCCACACCAATTCTCGGGGCGCCTTGTAAGAGCCGTACACCAATCCGCGAAACATGTGCATATAGACGACAATAAAAAATGCCGACGCGCCAGTCGAGTGCGCATAGCGAATTATCCAGCCCAATTCTACGTCGCGCATTATGTACTCGACCGAAGCAAACGCTTGCTCTGCAGAGCCCTGATAACTCATCAATAGCCAAACGCCGGTAACCAATTGGATCACCAACACCACCATCGATAGCACACCAAAGTAGTACATCCAGTTGAAATTTTTTGGCGCGTAATACTCCGCCATATGCCGGTTCCACTCGCGCTTTAAGGTAGGTAGGCGAGCGTCGATCCAGCTAGCAAAGTCTTGCTGTTTTTCCATGGTTAGATCTCCGCGTCTACACCGATAATAATAACTGAGTCTGTCTCATACGAGTGCGGGGGAATCTTTAGATTTGTCGGCGCCGGTACGCCGGCAAAAACGCGGCCCGAAAGATCGAATTTCGATCCGTGGCAGGGACAAAAAAAGCCTCCCATCCAACTGTCACCACCGAGATCGGCCGCGCCGACATCAGGGCGATAAAGCGGTGCGCAACCGAGATGCGTACACAATCCCACCAGAACTAATATTTCTTCTTTACCCGGTTGAGTGCGCGCCGAACCGCTTACGTATAACGGCTGTGAGGCCTCAGCTGAGGACACATCTTTTAAAATATCATCGCCAATAGCGTCAACTGCAGCGAGTGTCTCCGCAGTTCGGCGCACTATATATACGGGTTGGCCGCGCCACTCTACCACCAGCCGTGCCCCAGCCTCCAGCTTGCCTATATTTACCTTGACCGGAGCACCTGCAGCCTTGGCCTTAGCGCTTGGCTTCCAAGCAGCCAAGAATGGAATTGCCGCACCCGCCACACCAATACCACCGAGAACACTGGTAGCGCCTGTTAAAAAACGCCGTCGGCTGGAGTTGACGCCATTAGCGTGCGTATCACTGGCATTGATATCGCTAGCATTAATATCGGTCGTATCCACTACGGACTCCTTATTATGCGTGTTTAAACAGGTATCTGGGTGCTTCAGACAGTAGAAATCCAAACTAGCGATATATTAATGGATTGTACTCGGCCACGCAACTATAAGAATTTCGAAAAAACACAGTAAACCGTTGTTTCAAAAGGAAAAAACCCAAATAAAAATTCGGGCTTGATCTTTTATCGAGGCTCTAGCGCTTTGAGAATTGCGGGCGTTTGCGCGCTTTGTGGAGACCGACCTTTTTTCGTTCAACTTGTCGGGCGTCGCGCGTCAAGAAACCAGCTTTACGCAGCAATGGGCGCAGGTTCTCATCATATTGTAATAGTGCGCGCGATATACCGTGGCGGATGGCACCAGCCTGACCAAAACTCCCACCACCGTTAACGGTAATGTTGAGGTCAAACTTTTCGACCATCTCAACGACATCAAAAGGCTGCCTAATAACCATTCTTGCGACTTCGCGACCAAAATAAGACTCGATGGTACGGTTATTAATCTTAATCTTGCCGCTGCCCGCGCTCATAAAGACCCGCGCAGCGGACGTCTTGCGGCGTCCGGTTCCATAATATTGTGCATCTGCCATATTCGACTTCCGTTACAATTCTAAAATTTGAGGTTGTTGCGCCATGTGCGGATGTTCACCGCCAGCGTATACCTTTAACTTGCGAAACATTTCTCGCCCCAGCGGTCCGCGCGGAAGCATACCCTTAACGGCGGACTGGATAACTTTTTCAGGCGCTTTGGCAAGCAGATCTTTAAAATTAATGTCCTTGATGCCGCCCGGATAGCCAGTATGCGAGTAATAAATCTTGTCTTTGGCTTTTTTGCCGGTCACTGTGATCTTCTCGGCATTTACGATAACTATATAATCGCCTGTATCCACATGTGGCGTGTACTCGGGTTTATGCTTGCCACGCAGACGCGCTGCCACAGCAGCGGCCAAACGGCCCAGCGTTTTATCCTCGGCGTCTACGAGGAACCAGTCGCGTTCTACTGTTTCAGATTTTGCACTGTATGTTTTCATTACATCAAACCTAATTAGGGTGTACCAAAAAAGGGTGCAAATTATAAAGAGCCAAGAGGTCTTTTACAAGTCCCCAACACGCCTATTTCAAAAAAGTTACCGCAGGCGTACGCCAGTTGTCATGGTCGATGCGCGCGCGCCAAATAATTGTGACTTTGCATTTCCAGCAAACGACTCTCAGTGCGCTGAAATTCAAAGGTTAGGCCCCCTGATTTATAGAGTTTATCGAGCGGCTCGGCCGCGGACAACACCAATTTGACATTTCGGTCATAAAACTCATCAACTAGATTGATAAAACGCCGCACAGCATCTTCATTGTGCGCGCCGAGCGCAGGTATGGCAGAGATTAACACCGCCTGAAATTCCCGAGCAATCTCAATATAGTCGTTTTGGCTGCGCGGCCCCTCGCAGATTGCCCTAAAATCAAACCAAACAATGTCCTCGGCAAGCTTTATGGTATGAATTACCCGCCCTTCGACTTTGAGAGCGACGGCGCTCTTGACCTCGCATTCAAGGTGCACAAGACGGCGAAAAGTTGCATCCAATGCGGCGTTGGCAAGATCGCCAAGCGGATAATAAAAAAGCTCCATGCGCTCCAGCGCACGCAACCGGTAATCGGTTCCTCCGTCTACATTGACCACTTCGCAATGCTGTTTTAATAAGGCGATTGCCGGAAGAAAACGCTTGCGCTGAAGACCGTTGTAATACAACTGATCGGGCCGAATATTCGAAGTCGCAACAAGGCATACGCCACGTTCAAAAAGCGCCTGAAGCAATAAGCTCAAAATCATGGCATCGGTGATATCACTGACAAAAAATTCGTCAAAACAGATGATTCGCGTCTCATCAGCGAGGCGGTCAGCAACTTTTTCAAGCGGGTTGACCTGACCTTTTAATTGCCTTAACTCAGAGTGGATCCGACGCATAAAACGGTGAAAATGCACGCGCATTTTGTCGCTAAACGGCAAACAATCATAAAAATTATCCATTAGGTAGGTCTTACCGCGACCAACACCGCCCCAAAAATACAGCCCTTGTTCGACCGACACTGACGCCGGAAAAAATAGTTGTGACAGCGCCTTATGTAACCACGATG